>NZ_JBHXTQ010000009.1:0-131244 GCF_042677305.1 Kitasatospora sp. NPDC127121
ACACTGGACAGTGTGCGCGGTGCCCCGACCCGTGTCGTCCCCCGCCCGCCAGTCCTTCCACGAGACCAGACAAGGACGTCCCCCGTGGCCATCAGCGTCTTCGACCTCTTCTCCATCGGCATCGGCCCGTCGAGTTCCCACACCGTCGGCCCGATGCGCGCCGCCCGGATGTTCGCCCGACGCCTGCGGTCCGAGGACCTGCTCGCCCAGGTGGCGAGCGTGCGCGCCGAGCTGTACGGCTCGCTGGGCGCCACCGGCCACGGCCACGGCACCCCGAAGGCCGTCCTGCTCGGCCTGGAGGACAACTCCCCCCGCACGGTCGACGTCGACCAGGCGGACAAGGACGTCGAGCGGATCACCACCGAGAAGCGGCTCAACCTCCTCGGCACCCACCCCATCGACTTCGACCCGGGCACCCAGCTGGTCCTGCACCGCCGCCGCTCGCTGCCGTACCACGCCAACGGCATGACCATCTGGGCGTACGCGGCGGACGGCTCCACGCTGCTGGAGAAGACCTACTACTCGGTCGGCGGCGGCTTCGTCGTCGACGAGGACGCCATCGGCGCGGACCGGGTCAAGCCCGACGACACCTCGCTGCGCTACCCCTTCCGCACCGGCGAGGAGCTGCTGCGGCTCACCCGGGAGACCGGGCTGTCGATCTCCGGCCTGATGCTGGAGAACGAGAAGGCCTGGCGCTCCGAGGAGGAGATCCGGACCGGGCTGCTGGAGATCTGGCAGGTCATGCAGGAGTGCGTGCGGGCCGGCATGTCCCGCGAGGGCATCCTGCCCGGCGGCCTCAAGGTCCGCCGCCGCGCCGCCGCGGCCGCCCGCGCGATGCGCGCCGAGGGCATCGGCCCGGCCAACGCGATGGAGTGGGTGACCCTCTACGCGATGGCAGTCAACGAGGAGAACGCCTCCGGCCGCCGGGTGGTCACCGCTCCGACCAACGGCGCGGCCGGGATCATCCCCGCCGTCCTGCACTACTACCTGAACTTCATCCCGGGCGCCGACGAGGACGGCATCGTCCGCTTCCTCCTCGCGGCCGGCGCCATCGGCATGCTCTTCAAGGAGAACGCCTCCATCTCCGGCGCCGAGGTCGGCTGCCAGGGGGAGGTCGGATCCGCCTGCTCGATGGCCGCCGGCGGCCTCGCCGAGGTCCTCGGCGGCACCCCCGAACAGGTCGAGAACGCCGCCGAGATCGGCATCGAGCACAACCTCGGCCTCACCTGCGACCCGGTCGGCGGGCTCGTCCAGATCCCCTGCATCGAGCGCAACGGCATGGCCTCCGTCAAGGCCGTCACCGCCGCCCGGATGGCCCTGCGCGGCGACGGCCGGCACCACGTCTCGCTCGACAAGGCGATCAAGACGATGAAGGAGACCGGCGCCGACATGAAGATCAAGTACAAGGAGACCTCGCGCGGCGGCCTCGCCGTCAACGTCATCGAGTGCTGATCACACCCGCTGTCGCCTGAGCCCCCGGACCCGTCCGGGGGCTCTCGGCGTTCCGGGGCGCCCTGGGCGGCGGGGCCACCGCCGGCCTCACCCCGGCCCTGCTTCCCGGCGCCACCCGACGCGCCCGCTCAGGCCACTCAGGCCGCTCAGGCCGCTCAGGCCGCGAACGGGCGGACTCGCCGGGCGTCGCGCAACGCCTCAGCCCACCAGGCGAGTTGGTCGAGCATGGTCTTGGCGGCGACGTCGGCGGCCGGGTCGAGCGGCTGGCCGTCGGCGCCGAAGCACTGGGCGGCGCCGTGGAAGCTGACCGTGTTGCGAATCGTCATGGCGTTCAACTCGGCCAGCACCACTCGCAGTTGCTCGACGGCGCGCAGACCGCCGGAGAGGCCGCCGTAGGAGACGAAGCCGACCGGCTTGCCGTGCCACTGGCTGTTGTGCCAGTCGATGGCGTTCTTCAGCGGGGCCGGGAAGCTGTGGTTGTACTCGGGCGTGACGACCACGAAGGCGTCGGCGGCCTCCAGGCGGGGCGTGACGGCGGCGAGCAACTCGGCGGCGCCCGGCTCCAGTTCACCACCGAAGGACGGGAAGGTGGTCGGCAGCGGGGTCTCGACCAGATCGATCAGGTCGGCGGTCATGTCGCCGCGCGCGCCGAGGTGGCCGAGCAGCCAGTCGGCGACGACGGGCGCGAACCGGCCGCTCCGGGTGCTGCCGACGACGACCGCGACCTTCAGGCTCTTCTCCGAAACGTCCTTGGCCATGGATATCCCCCTCCGGGACGATGTGTACAACGTATCTGGCAGATACAACGTACACATCGGCGCGTACGCCGTCTACTTCCGATACGCCGTACACTCCGGTGGTACGGTGAGAGGACCCCAGCCGGAAGGAACCCGCCGTCATGCCCGCCCAGCAGGCCCCCGCCGGGGACGACGACCAGACCAAGCCCCAGGCCTCACTCTGGGAGCGCCTCGCCCGCCCGGCCCCCGCGCCGCGCACCACCCTCACCCCGCACCGGATCGCCGAGGCCGCGATCGCGATCGCCGACGCCGAAGGCCTCGACGCCGTCACCATGCGCCGGCTCGCCACCACGCTCGGCGTCGCCCCGATGGCCGCCTACCGATACGTCTCCGGCAAGGACGAACTCATCGACCTGATGGTCGACTTCGTCTACGGCGAACTCCCCCGGGGCACCCCCGCCACCGGCTGGCGCGACACCATGCGCACCCTGGCGCTCCACCTGCGCGCCATGAACCTGGCCCACCCGTGGATCGTCCGCGCCGGCGCCGTCCCCCTCACCCCCAACCAGCTCGCCATCCCCGAACGCGCCTTCGCCGCCCTCGCCGACCACGGCCTGGACGCCGACACCACCATGGCGGTCTTCCGCACCGTCACCGGCTACGTCCACGGGTCCGTCGCCGCCGAGCTCGCCCTGCGCACCCTCCAGCGCGAGCACGGCTGGTCCGACGGCGACGAGACCCGCGCCGGCCTCGCCCCCCGGATGTCCTTCCTGATGGACACCGGCCGCTACCCCACCTACCAGCGCTACCTCCACGAGGCCACCCGCAAGGACGACCCCACCTGGCAGTTCGAAACCGGCCTCGACTGCGTCCTCACCGGCATCGCCACCCACCTCGACATCTGAGCGCGACCCGGCCCTCAGGTGGGTGGGTAGGGGAAATTATGTAGACCGGTCTACCTTTCACGCCCGGAATATGCAGACCGGTCTACCTTTTCAGCGCTCCCCCACCCACCTCCCGCGCAGGAAGTCGGCCCCGCCGACTTCCTATGCGCCCCAGCCCTCCACTAACGCGCCCTATGTAGACCGGTCGATATATTTCCCCCAGGCCCCCGCTCGGACACTCGATCCCGGCCCCGCGCACAGGAAGTCGGCCCGTCCGACTTCCTACTCCGCGGAGAGCTCCCCCGCGACGAGCAGCCGGTACCCGTAGTCCATCTGCTCCTGGTCGAGGAGTTCGGCATGGCGGCGGTGCCAGGCGCCGGATTCGAGATCGGCGCGCAAGCGGGCGATCGCCGGCTGCACCACCGCGGGCGGCAACTGGGCGAAGGTCGAGCTGGCCAGCCGGACGACCGGGTCGAGGTAGAACTCGGGCCGCCGCCAGTAGGCGATCTGGTAACCGTCCGTGAAATCGTGCGGGACGGGGAAGGGCAGCACGGTGTGCGCGTCCAGCGCATCGACGACCTGGGCCAGCGATGTGAAGCGGCTCTCCTCCAGCTCCCGGATCTCGGGCAGGTACTCCTCCAGCAGCCACAGTTGCGGACGGTGGGCCGGATCCCAGGTGAAGACGACCTGCCGCCGGGCGACCCGCCGCAGCTCCGCGAGGCCCCGTTCGGGATCCGACCAGTGGTGGACGGTCATGACGGCCATCGCCGCATCGAAGGAGCCGTCCGGGAAGGGCAGTTGCTCGGCTCCGGCCTTGACCTTCCGGCTCCCCGGGTGCTGGTCGAGCATGACCTGGGAGGGGTCGACGGCGGTGACGGCGGCGCCCTCGGGCTCGTAGGATCCGGCGCCCGCACCGACGTTCACCACCGACCGGGCCCCCTGGAGGGCGGCACCGATCAGGGCGTGCAGTCGGGGATCGGGCCGGCGGATGGCGCGGTAGCCGACCCCGATCCGGTCGTACGTCGCCTGCGGTCGGCTGTCAGTGGTCTCTTCCATGCGGTCAAGCCCACCAAGCGGGGCGCCCGGCGGCAAGCGGTTCGGCGCAAGAGCGGGGAAAGCACGGCGCGTTGGCCCACCGTCCACCGACCACCGACCACCGGGCGGCATCGGCGATCGGAAGGCAGGGCCGGGCGGCCGGTCACGAGGCACCGCCAACCAGCGGCACCGCACAGGAAGTCGGCCCGTCCGACTTCCTGTGCAGGTGCCGCCCGCAGGTCAGCGACGGCGGGTGCCCACGGGCACGGTGAGGACGGCGAGGCCCGCGGCCAGGATGGCGAGGCCGCACCAGGAGACGGCGGGGAGGCGTTCGCCGAGGACGGCGACGCCGAGGAGGGCGGCGACGGCGGGTTCGGCGAGGGTGAGGGTGGTGGCGGTCTGGGCGGAGGTGCGGCGCAGGCCGTGGCCGAAGAGGCGGTAGGCGAGGAAGGTGGTGATCACGACGAGGTGGAGCACCACCGCCGCACCGCGCGGCGAGGCGAGCCACCGCAGGTCGCCGAGGAACAGCACCGGCAGGACGAGCAGCGCGGCCGCGCCGAACATCGCCCCCATCACCCCGGCGGACGGGTGCCCGCGCGAGATGAGCTTCCCGCCGATGAGCGAGTACACGGCGTACGAGAGACCGGAGAGTGCGGCCAGCGCCACCCCCACGGTGTCCACCGCCGCGCCGCCGCCGGTGAGTTCGGGGCCCAGCACCAGGACGGCACAGCCGACGACCGCCGTCACCGTGGCACAGGCCCACCGGCCGCTCGGCCGCCCTTGCCGGGTGAGCCAGCCGAGCAGGCCGGCGAAGACGGGGGCACTGCCCAGTGCGATCACGGTGGCCACCGCCACCCCGGCGCGGGTCACCGCCGGATAGAAGGTGACCGGGTAGCCGACCACCGCGACGGCGCCGACGGCGAGTTGCCACCGCTCCCGGCGGCCGCAGGCCCGGGGCAGCGCGCGGGCGCTGCGGGTGGAGAGGAAGAGGAGGAGGCCGCCGAGGACCAGCGCGGCGGCGCCGATGCCCGCCGAAGGGGCGCCGTCGGGTGCGAGGGAGCTGGCCGTCCCGGTGGTGCCCCACAGCAGTGCGGCGACCAGGATCGGGACCGGCCCGCCGAGCGGGCTGGTGCGGCGGGCGGCGGGGGTGGTGGTGGCCCGGGTGGGCGCGGGCGTGGAGATGCGGTTCGGCACAGTCGTGAACTTCCGTCGTCGAAGACCGTCAGGGGAGCTGGTTTCGCAACGGGCACACATGGCAGCCTCCTGGCGGCCGGAGAGGGCCGCAGCAGGGAGCGCAGGGATCAAGCCACCGGCGTGTGTGCCCGATCAGGCGCAGAGCGGTGGCAGCACGACGTGCCAGTACAGGTTCACGGGCCTGATGCTACCCGGCAGTTCCGGCGGGGTGGGGTTCACGGAGGAATTGGCGGCCGGGCGACGAAGCACCGGAGGCTCGACGGCGAGGATGGTGAATATTCACAGGCGACAGCGTGAACCTATGCAAAATCCAAAGGTGAACTAGGTTACAAACCTTTCAATCCAAGTCGCCTGGTTTGCCCACATGCTGAGATCCGTGCGATAGTCGAAGCAGCCCAACGGCGGGCGGCACAGCACGCCGGCCTGGGCATGGAGACTTCGGCTGGCCCGACCTGGCACGGCCGACGCCCATCGCGCGGCACGCACCCCCTTGGCCGGCGCGATGACTTGCAGGGGCCCCCATCCGCCGGACCACGGCGACTTCGGGGGCCCTGCGCGTTTCCCGGGAACACCCGGAAGGGTCAGTGCCGCTCGCGGACCTTCAGTTCGAACCAGACGCCCTTGCCGCGCGGCAGCAGGTCGGCACCCCAGCGGTCGGCCAGGTCGTCGATGACCCGCAGGCCCCGCCCCCGCTCGGTCACCGGCTTCGGCTCCGCGAGGATCATGCAGGGCAGCGCCCGGGAGGAGTCGCGGACCTCGACGCGGAGCCAGCCCGGCTTGCGGATCACCTGGAGCCCGATAGTGCGTCCGGCGGCATGCCGGACGGCGTTGGAGACCAGTTCACTGGTGAGTAACTCGCCAGCCTCCAGGTGCTGATGGAGGTCCCAGGACTCCAGGACCGACAGCACCAGTCGGCGGGCCACCGGGCCGGTCTCCGGCCGGGACGGCAGTCGTACCTCGTTCGGCACGGACTGATCGCTCAGCCTGCCGCAATACATCTCCTCCAGTTCCTCCGAGCTGAGCCGCTCCAGCGCCGCCAGCGCGCCCTGGACATCGATCCACGACGCCTCGGCGACCAATCCGGCCCCGGGAACTGATGACTGATCTGTTTCGCCCCAACCCGCCATGCGGTCCATCATTGCGGAACGCAAGCGGCCGCGTACGGACAATGAGCAAACGATCTCCTCCGAGTCGGCATATGCCGCGTGCAAGGAGACCCCGGGGAGAGTGCCAGGCGGGGGCCCGGAGGGGGCCCGGAAGGAGCCGGAAGAGGGTGGGGAGCAGGCAACCCGGGCCGCGTCCGCGTCAATCCCGGGTTGCCACGGAACCGCCCCGACCAGGGCGGCTACCGGTCGGCCTACCAGGCGCTCCAGGGCACGTTCCAGCCACTCAGGCCGTTCGCCGGGTCGAGGGTCTCCTTCTTGGTGGAGTTCTTCACGACCACCACGTCGCCGACGATCGAGCCGGCGTAGAACTTGCCCATCGAGGTGGATTCGCCGCCGCCCTCGACGTCCTTGAGGGCGACGCAGCCGTGGCTGACGTTGTCCTCGCCGATGAGCTTGCTCCAGTAATTGCCGTGCAGGTAGGTGCCGCTGTCGGTGAGCCGCATCGAGTGCGGCACCTGGAGGTCGTACGGGGAGCCGCTCATGCCGGGGAGGGTGCTGGACTGCATCCGCACCACGCCCTCCTTGGACATGACGACCATCGTGCCGTTCCAGGTCGGGTGTTCGGGCGAGCCGGAGGTGATGTCGATGTCCGACGGTTTGCCGTCCAGTTCGACGGTCATCCTGTGCGCGGCGGCGTCAACCGTCGAAATCTGAGACCGCCCGATCGTGAAGGGCTCGTCCCGGTCGGTGCCGTACACCCCAGGGGCGATCTCGACGCTCTTGAGGCGGTAGTGCACCGTCACCTTGGTGCCGGACTTCCAGTACTGCTCGGGGCGGAAGTCCAGTCGGCGGTTGCCGAACCAGTGGCCCTTGACCACGGTGCCGTTGTCGGTCTCGAAGGTGATGCCCTTCGCGACGACGTCCTTGTTCTTGACGTCCTTGCTGAAGTTCACCGAGACGATCATGCCGACGCCGTACGTCGCGTCGTTGTCCACGTTGTCGGCGGCCTTGGCGAGGGCCGTCGGCGTCAGCGTGGTGAAGTTGCTGTCCGCGCTGGCGACCACGCCGTTGGCGTCCGCGGCCAGCGCGCTGACCTGGTAGGCGCTGCCCACGGCGAGGCCGGCCGACGGGGTCCAGCTGGAGCCGTCGGCGGCGATGGTGCCGGGCACCTCCGCGCCCGTCTTGTCGCTGACCTTGACGGTAGTGAGCTTGCCGCCGGTCGCGCCGACCTTGAGCGCGTCGGGCGCGACGTCCACCGTGCCGGGCTTGGGCTCGATGTTCACCACGGCCTGCGACACCTTCGGCGCCGCGCTGCTCGCCGCCGCGGCGCCCGGGGAGGCCGTCCCGGCGGCCGCGCCGGCCCCCAGGTCCGCCTTGGCCGCGCTCCCGCCCCCGCTACCGCCGCTCCCGCCGCCGCACGCGGCCGTCAGCGCCATCGCGCCGCCCACCAGACCGACGGCCACCACTCTGCGTATCGACCTCAACGTCGATCCCTCCCTCAGAAACCCCACGAACCGAACCCCACGACCCGCAACCCGCGAACCGAAGCCCGCGGGCCGAAACCCCACGACCCGAAACCCCGCACAACTCCCGTGCACACGACGGACCCGACCACTACACGCGCCGGCCCCCGGAAAGGTTGCGCCATTCGGGGCCCGGTGCGCTGCGAAAACGCGAACGGCCCGACCCCAACGGGTGAGGATCGGGCCGCTCTTCTGCACCGCGCCGACGAACCGGGACTATCCGGTCAATCAGCGGGCAGGATCTACCAGTTCGCCCAGGCGACGTTCCAGCCGCCCAGCCCGTTGGAGGGCGCGACGGTCTTCTCCTTGCTGTTCACGACCTTGACCACGTCGCCGACCATCGAGTCGTTGAAGAACTTGCCCGCGACGGAGGTGTCGCTGCCGCCCTTCTCGTCCACCATCGCGACGCAGCCGTGGCTGGCGTTGGTCCTGCCGAACGGGTTGGTCGCGTTGGACCAGTAGTTGCCGTGCACGAAGGTGCCGGAGGTGGTCAGCCGCATCGCGTGCGGCACGTCCTGGATGTCGTACTCGCCGCCGAGGCCGACGGTCTGCGAGTTCATCCGGGTGACCTTCTCCTTGGACATGATCACCATGGTCCCGCTCCAGGACGGCGTTGCCTCCGCGCCCATGGTGACCGGCACGGTGGTGCTCTTGCCGCCCCGCTCGATCGTCATCTGGTGCGCCTTGGCGTCGGCGGTGGCGATCTGGGAGCGGCCGATGGTGAACGGCTCGTCCTTGTCCACGTCGCCGTAGATGCCCGGGGCGACCTCGACGCTCTTCAGCCGGTACTTGATGGTGACCTTGGTGTCCGGCTTCCAGTACTCGGCCGGGCGGAAGTCCAGCCGGTTGTCGCCGAACCAGTGGCCCTTCACCTCGGTGCCGTTGTTCGTCTCGAAGGTGATGCCCTTGAGGACGGCGTCCTTGTTCTTGACGGTCTTGCTGAAGTTCACCGAGACGATCATGCCGACGCCGTAGGTGGCGCCGTCGCTGATGTTGTCGTTGGTGGAGACCTTCTTGTCCGGCGTCAGCGTGGTGAACGTCGTGGTGGACGCGGCCACCAGGCCGTCGGCGTCCTTGGCCTGCGCGTTCACCTTGTACGCCATGCCGACGGTGAGCGCGGTGGCGGGCTTCCAGCCGATGCCGTCCGGGGTGATCGCCCCGTCGACCGGCTTGCCGTTCTTGTCGGTCACCTCGACCGTGGTGAGCTTGCCGTTCGAGACGGACACCTGCAACGCGTTGCTCGGTGCGACGTCCTGAGCGCCGTCCTTCGGCTCGACGGCCAGCACCGCGGCGGAGGTCTTCGGCTCGGCCGACGCGCCCGCCGGGGCCGCCGTCCCGCCCGCACCCGCCGTCGCCGCGGGCGCCGCGTTGTCACCCCCGCCGCCCGTTCCGCCCTTGTCGTCGCCGCAGGCCGCGGTGAGCAGCAGCACCCCGCCCATGACCAACGCCATCGCACCCCTGCGCCGGTAACGGCTGGTGGTACGTATCGCGGCGTCGGCCGTCTTCCCCGTCTTCACGGTTTCTCCCCTCCCGGTATCCACTCTCTTGACGCGTTGAGTGCCCCCATGAGTTGCACCGGGCGCCGATCTTTCGCGCCGGACCAGGGCGCGCCGGAGCAGGATAGCCGGGCCGTCCGAGCGGCTCCCGGGGGGAGGTGGGTGGATCGGGGGTGAATCGGCGGTGAAGATCGACTACTGCGCGACGGGGCTTGCGGAGGGACCGACGGCGGGACCGGCAACCGGCCCGAGGGCGCTGCCCGCCACCCACTGCTCCCACGGCACGTTCCAGCCGTTGAGGCCGTTCTGCGGCGGCACGAAGTCCCCCGCGGAGGCCTTCACCTCCAGCACGTCCCCCGGGATGGTGTGCTCGAACAGCCAGCCCGCCGGGGAGTCCTTGCTCGCACCGCCCTTGGCGTCGGCCAGGCCGATGCAGCCGTGGCTGGTGTTGGCCGCGCCGAACACCCCGGGGTCCGCCCAGTAGTTGCCGTGCACGAAGGTGCCGGAGTTGGTCAGCCGCATCGCGTGCGGCACGTCCTTGATGTCGTACTCGTCGCCCATCCCGACGGTCTGCGAGTTCATCCGGGTCACCTTGTACTTCTCCGACACCACCATGACGCCCCGGTAGGTGGAGTGGTCACGGCTGCCGCCGGACACCTTGAGCACCCGCACCACCTTGCCGCCCTGCCCGGCCCGGACGGTCAGGGTGTGCGCGTCCAGGTCGACGGTGGAGACCTGGGCCCGGCCGACGGTGAAGTGCAGGTCCTTGGTCTGGGTGCCGAACTCGCCCGGCGCGCCCTGCACGTCCTTCAGCCGCAGCGCCACCGTCACCTTGGTGCCGGCCGCCCAGTACTGCTGCGGGCGGACGTCCAGCCGCTGGTTGCCGAACCAGTGCGCGGCCACCGGGACGGGCGGGTCGGCGCTCACCTGGACGGCCTTCTCCACCGCCGCCCGGTCGGTGATCGGCCGGCTGAAGCGCAGCGACACCGGCATGCCGACACCGACGGTGGAGCCGTCCTCCGGGGTGAAGAAGGCGACGAAGGTGTGCGCCCGGGCCATCGTGGAGAACGCCGAGTGCTGGGCCGCCCGTTGGCCCTGGTCATCCTCGGCGACGGCGTCCAGGGTGTACGCGGTGCCCAGCGGCAACGGGCCGTCGGGTGTCCAGGCGGCGCCGTCCGGGGCGATCGTGCCGGGAACCTCGGTGCCCTTGGCGTCGGCCAGCCGGACGGTGACCAGCCGGCCCTGCGCCGCCGTCACCCGGACCGGGCCCTCCGGCAGCACGTCCTGGGCGCCGTCGGCGGGCAGCGCCGTGACGACCGCCCGGGACGGCGGCGGGGGCGGGGTGTGCGCCCCGGGCCCGGCGGCGTCCTGCGCGGGGGCCGCCGGGGGGCCGCCGCACCCCGTCAGGACGGCGAGGCCCCAGGCCACCGCCGCCGCCCGCCGCGCCCACACCCGTCCTCGGCGCCGCATTCCGGGGCCTCCCACTGTCCACGTCCGGTACCGGGAAGATCCGGTACCGGGAGCCTCCGCTACCGGGGACGCCCGACGCCGGGAACTCCCGATGTCAGGAACTCCCGGTGCCAGGAACGTCCGGCAGCGGGAACGCCCGATACCGGGAACAACGAGGGCAATCGCGGCGGGGACACGCGCAGCCGCGCGAAATCCCCCCATCCATCGGCCGCCATCCGCCGGTAAGCCCCCGTTCAGCCGCTTCCGATCTGCGCAATCCGGGAAAGAGGAAGTGAACGGGGTCCGGGACACCCCGTCCAGGGAGGGTGCGGCCATGGCGTCAGGGCAGGAGCTGGAAGCCGGAGTGCGGCCGCCCGGCGGGGACACCGCCGAGCCACCGTGGCCCGGCAGCTGGCAGCCGCTCGGCGCCCGCTTCCGGACCGACCAACAGGGCCGCCAGGGCACCAACTTCGCGCTCTGGGCGGCCGGCGCCGAGGCGGTCGACCTCTGCCTGTTCGACGAGGACGGCCGGGAGGGCCGGCACCGCCTCACCGAGCAGGACTTCCAGACCTGGCACGGCTTCCTGCCCGGCGTCCGCCCCGGCACCCGGTACGGCTTCCGCGTGCACGGCCGGTGGGATCCGTGGACCGGCGCCCGCTGGAACCCGGCGAAGCTGCTGCTCGACCCGTACGCCCGTGCCGTGGACGGCTGTTACACCAGCCACGACGCGGTCTGCGCGGCCGTCCGCAACTGGCCGGAGGCGGACGTCGCCGACACCGTCCGGGACAACCGCGACTCGGCCCGCTACGTGCCCAGATCCGTGGTCGTCCACGATGACGACGACTGGTACGACGACCACCGCCCGAAGACCCCGTGGGCCGAGACGGTGCTCTACGAACTGCACGTGCGCGGCTTCACCATGCGCCACCCCGACATCCCGCCGGAACTCCGCGGCACCTACGCGGGCCTGGCCCACCCGGCCGCCGTCGCCCACCTGACCCGCCTCGGCGTGACCGCCGTCGAGCTGCTGCCGGTGCACCAGTACGCCAGCGAGGACCACCTCCAGTCGCGCGGCCTGGTCAACTACTGGGGCTACAACACGATCGGCTACTTCGCCCCGCACGCCGGCTACTCGGCGGCCGGCTCGCGCGGCGGCCAGGTCGGCGAGTTCAAGCGGATGGTCCGCGCCCTGCACGCCGCCGGGATCGAGGTGATCCTCGACGTGGTGTTCAACCACACCGCGGAGGGCGCCGAACTCGGCCCGATGCTCTCGCTGCGCGGCATCGACAACACCGCCTACTACCGCCCGGCCCCGCACCGCCCGCGCGGCTACGCCGACTTCACCGGCTGCGGCAACACCCTGGACACCCGCCGCCCGCAGGTGGTCCGGCTGGTCACCGACTCGCTGCGGTACTGGGTCACCGAGATGGGCGTGGACGGCTTCCGCTTCGACCTCGCCGCCGCCCTCGCCCGCGGCACCGACGGGGTGGACATGGACCACCCCTTCCTCGCCGCCGTCTCCCAGGATCCGCTGCTCAGCCGGGTGAAGCTGATCGCCGAGCCCTGGGACGTCGGCCCGGGCGGCTACCAGGTCGGCGGCTTCCCGCCGCTGTGGGCCGAGTGGAACGACAAGTACCGGGACACCGTGCGGGACTTCTGGCGCGGCGCCCGCCCGGACGTGCGCGAGCTGGGCTACCGGCTGTCCGGTTCCTCCGACCTCTACCAGCGCGGCGGCCGCCGCCCGTACGCCTCCGTCAACTACGTGACGGCGCACGACGGTTTCACGCTGCGCGACCTGGTCAGCTACGACCGCAAGCACAACGAGGCCAACGGCGAGGCCAACCGGGACGGCACCGACGACAACCGGTCCTGGAACCACGGCGTCGAGGGCGAGACCACCGACCCGGAGGTGAACGCCCTGCGGCTGCGCCAACTGCGCAACCTGCTGGCCACGCTGCTGCTCTCCACCGGCGTCCCGATGCTCACCGCCGGGGACGAGCTGGGCCGCACCCAGGGCGGCAACAACAACGCCTACTGCCAGGACAACGAACTCGGCTGGCTGGACTGGTCGCTCCTGGCGGATCCCCGCTGGCGCGGGCTGTGCGAGCTGACCGCCCGGCTGATCCGGCTGCGCCGGGCCCACCCGGTGCTGCGGCAGCGGGCGTTCTTCTCCGGCCGGGCCGCCGCCCCGGGCGGCCAGCCGGACCTCGCCTGGTTCACGCCGCTGGGCAAGGAGATGACCGAGGCCGACTGGTTCGCCCCCACCGCCTGCCTGGGCATGCTGCTGTCCGGCACCGCGATGTCCGAACGGGACGAGGCCGGGCGGCCGACGCTGGACGACAGCTTCCTGCTGCTGCTCAACGCCGGCCACGAACCGGTGCTGTTCACCCTCCCCGGCGAGCCCTGGGCCGCGCCGGAGGAGGCGTACGAGACGGTGGTCGACACCGCCGTCGAGGGCGGCGGCGAGCCCTGTCCGCAGGGCGCGACGCTGCTGGCCGGGCGCTCGCTGCGGCTGCTGCGCGCGCCCGCCGCCACGACCTGAGCGGTGTCGGCCGCACGTGCGGCGCACTCCGGCCCCTGCGGCCGGCCCCACGCGCCCCGCTTTTCACCCGCGCCCCACCCGTACAGGTGGCCGGTTCTCGCCGAAGCGTTCTGTCAGGGGTGAAAAACCTGATGAGAAATGACGCGACCTCGTCCTACCCTCACGACGATGGCCGAGAACCGACAAGACGACGACACCGCGACCGGGCACCGCTCCACGGTCCGCTCCCTCCTGCGCCTGTGGCCCTACGCCCGAGCCGTCCGCCGCCGGTTGGCCACCTCGGTGGCCGCCGCCCTGGTCGCCATGCTGAGCGTCCTCGGCGTCCCGCTGGTCCTCGGCCGGATCGTCGACGGCCCGCTCGCCGAACACGACCTGAGCGGGCTCTGGCCGCTGATCGGCCTGCTGCTGGTCCTCGGACTGGTCGAGGCCGCGCTGTTCTACACCCGCCGGGTGGTCCTGGCCCGCCCGCTGGCCGGGCTGGAGACGGCCATGCGCGGCGACCTCTTCGCCAAGCTCCAGCGGCTGCCGATCTCCTTCCACGAGCGCTGGGGATCCGGCCAGCTGCTCTCCCGGGCCACCGCCGACATGTACACCATGCGGCTGTTTCTGGCCTTCCCGCTGGTCTTCCTGATCGTCAACTCGGTGATGTTCCTCGCCGGCACGGCGGTGATGTTCACCCAGGACTGGCGGCTCGCCCTGATCATCCTGCTGCCCGCCGTCCCGCTGTTCGTGCTCACCCGGCGGTTCGAGGCGGGCTACTCCGGCGCCTCCCGCCGCGCCCAGGACCAGAACGGCGACCTCGCCACCGTCATCGAGGAGTCCGTCCTCGGCATCCGCATCCTCAAGGCCTTCGGCCGCCACCGCTCGATGGCCGAGCGCTTCCGCGCCCAGGCCCACGACCTGCGCCGCACCGAACTGCGCAAGGCCGGGCTGCTCGCCAACCTCTGGGCGGTCATCGTCGGCCTGCCCGAGATCGCCCTCGGCTGCGCCCTCGCCGCCGGCGCCTACCTGGTCGCCCACGACGAGCTGAGCGCCGGCACCCTGGTCGCCTTCCTCTCCACCGCGCTGGCGCTGCGCTGGCCGGTCGAGTCCCTGGGCTGGCTGCTCGCCTACGCCAACGAGGCCGCCACCGCCGCCGACCGCTTCTTCGAGGTGCTGGACGAGCCCGAGACCGCCGACCCGGGCACCGCCGACGGCCTGGGCGCCACCCCCGACGGCATCCGCTTCACCGGCGTCCGCTTCCGCTACCCCGACGCCCCCGACGACACCCCCGACCTGCTGGCCGGCATCGACCTGCACATCCGCAGCGGCGAGACGATGGCCCTGGTCGGCGCCACCGGCAGCGGCAAGACCACGCTCACCGCACTGCTCCCCCGCCTGTACGAGGCCACGGCCGGCACCATCACCCTGGACGGCCGGGACATCCGCGACCTCCCCCGGGAACGGCTGCGCGAGCTGGTCGCGGTCGCCTTCGAGGAGCCCACCCTGTTCTCCGCCACCGTCCGGGAGAACGTCCTGATGGGCGCCCCGGGCGCGGACGACCGGCAGCTGCGCGCCGCCCTGGCCACCGCCCAGGCCTCCTTCGTGGAGAAGCTCCCGGACGGCGTGGACACCGAGGTCGGCGAACAGGGCCTGAGCCTGTCCGGCGGCCAGCGCCAGCGTCTCGCCCTGGCCCGTGCGGTGGTCGGCGACCCGGCCTTCCTGGTGCTGGACGACCCGCTCTCCGCCCTCGACGTGCACACCGAGGCCCTGGTCGAACGGGCGCTGCGCCAGGTCCTCGGCGCCACCACCGCCCTGGTGGTCGCCCACCGCCCGAGCACCGTGCTGCTCGCCGACCGGGTCGCGGTGCTCTCCGACGGCCGGATCGAGGCCGTCGGCACCCACCAGGACCTGCTGCGCGACTGCGCGCACTACCGCGAACTGATGTCGGGCGAGTCCGCCCCGATGCCCGAGGCCGCACTGGTCTCCGAGGGGGGCACCACCCGATGACCACCACCATCTCGCCCGCCGGCCCCGCCGAACGGGAGACCGCCGAACCGGTCGAGGAACAGCTTCCGCCGCCGCCCCCGGCCGACGAGGAGGACATCCCCGTCCCGCCCGGCGCCCCCCGGGCGCTGCTGCGCTCGCTGCTCGGCCCGCACCGGGCCCGGATCGGCGTCGCGATGCTGGTGATCCTCATCCAGCAGGCGGCCCTGCAGTCCGGCCCGCTGCTGGTCGCCATCGCGATGGACCGCGGCATCCCGGCGCTGCGCGAGAGCGACAGCGGCCCGCTGATCGCGGTGGTCTGCGCCTACCTGGGCTGTGCGCTGCTCAGCCTGCTGCTGCAGTGGGCGTTCATCAAGATCAGCGCCCGGGTCAACCAGGACATCCTGCTGGAGCTGCGCGGCCGGATCTTCCGGCACGCCCAGCGGCTGAGCCTGGACTTCCACGAGCGCTACACCTCGGGCCGGATCATCTCCCGCGCCACCAGCGACGTGGACGCGCTGCGCGAGCTGCTCTCCGAGGGCCTCCAGGAGCTGCTGACCGTCCTCCTGTCGGTCTGCTACATCTCGGTGCTGCTGCTGGTGCTGGACTGGCGGCTCGGCCTGGTCTCGCTGGCGTCGATCCTGCCGCTGGCGCTGATCGCCCGCTCCTTCCGCAGCCGCTCGCGCCGGGTCTACCGCCGCTCCCGCACCTCGGCCGCCTCGCTGATCGTCCGCTTCACCGAGACCATGAACGGCATCCGCCCGGTGCAGGCCTTCCGCCGGGAGAAGGCCAACGACGAGGCCTTCGGCCTGGTCAACCGGCAGTCCGCCACCGCGACGGCGGACGGCCTGCTGGAGATCGCCCGCTACGTCGGCCTCTCCCGCGTCACCGCCAACCTGTGGACCACCGGCGTGGTGCTGCTCGGCGCCTACCTGGTCGCCGACGGCACGGTCGAACTGGGCGTGCTCACCGCCTTCGTGCTCTACCTGCGCCGGCTCTACGACCCGATCGACCAGCTGGCGATGTTCCTGAACAGCTACCAGTCGGCCGCCGCCGCGCTGGAGAAGATCGCCGGCCTGCTCGCCCACGAGCCGACCGTCGCCGAACCCGCCGCGCCCGCCGAACTGCCGCAGGCCGTCGGCAAGGGGCGCGAGGTCCGCTTCGAGGAGACCCGTTTCGCCTACCGCACCGGCAAGCAGGTGCTGCCGCCGTTCGACCTGGTGATCCCGGCCGGGCAGACGGTGGCGGTGGTCGGCGCGACCGGCGCCGGCAAGTCGACGGTCGCCAAGCTGCTGGCCCGCTTCTACGACCCGACCGACGGCCGGATCCGGCTGGACGGCGTGGACCTGCGCGACCTCGCCACCCCCGAGCTGCGGCGCGGCGTGGTGATGGTGACCCAGGAGTCCTTCCTGTTCTCCGGCACCGTCGCCGAGAACATCGCGATCGGCCGCCCCGGCGCCGGCCGCGAGGAGGTCGAGCAGGCCGCCCGGGACATCGGCGCGTACGAGTTCATCGCCGCGCTCCCGGACGGCTTCGACACCGACGTGCGCAAGCGCGGCGGCCGGATCTCCGCCGGGCAGCGCCAGCTGGTCGCCTTCGCCCGCGCCCTGCTCGCCGACCCGGCGGTGCTGATCCTCGACGAGGCGACCAGCTCGCTGGACGTCCCCGGCGAGCAGGCCGTCCAGCGGGCCATGCGCACGGTGCTGGCCGGCCGGACGGCGGTGATCATCGCGCACCGGCTCTCCACCGTGGAGATCGCCGACCGCGTCCTGGTGATGGACCAGGGCCGGATCGTCGAGGACGGCTCCCCGCAGGAGCTGATCGACGGATCCGGCCGCTTCGCCGCCCTCCACCAGGCCTGGCGGGACAGCCTGGTCTAGGTCCTCCTAGGTCCGGCGCTCCCCGCGGCAGGGCCTCACCGCAGCACCCCCGCGTCCATCCCCGACGACTCGGCGGGCAGGGCCACCAGCCCCAGCTCCGCCGGGGAGGCCAGCCGGGGGTGGGCCGGCAGCACCCGGACGGTGTAGCCGAACGGGCCGGTCCGGCCCAGCTCCAGCGAGCCCTCGTAGCGGGTCCGGCCGTCCAGGTCGGACCCGCCGACCGGCTTGAGGGCGAGCACGCAGCCGTCCGAGATGCCGTCCGTCTCGTCCACCCGGCCGGACACCGCCTGCACCTCGACGTCGCCCGGCTCCAGCGCCCCGAGCGCGACCTGCACCCGCAGCGCCAGCGAGCTGCCCAGTTCCTGCGCCTCGTCCGGACAGTCCGCCTCGACGTGCTCGACCCGGACGGCCGGCCAGGCCTCCCGGACCTTCGCCTTCCAGGCCGCCAGCTCCAGGGCGCCGTGGTGCTCCGCCGCCGCCAGCTCCCGCTGGGCCAGCGCCGCCGGGGTGTACAGCCGTTCGACGTACTCGCGGACCATCCGCCCGGCCAGCACCTTGGGGCCGAGGGTGACGAGGGTGTGCCGGACCATGGTGATCCAGCGGTGCGGCAGCCCGTCCGTGCCCCGGTCGTAGAACCGGCCGGCGACCTGGTCCTCGATCAGGTCGTACAGCGCGGCGGCCTCGATGTCGTCGCGGCGCTCGGCCTCGCTGCTCTCCGGGTCGAGCACGCCGCCGGTCTCGTCGGCGGTGGGGATCGCCCAGCCGTTCTGGCCGTCGTACCACTCGTCCCACCAGCCGTCCAGGACGGACAGGTTGAGGCAGCCGTTGAGCGCGGCCTTCATCCCGGAGGTGCCGCAGGCCTCCAGCGGGCGCAGCGGGTTGTTCAGCCAGACGTCGCAGCCCGGGTAGAGGTGCCGGGCCATCGCCATGTCGTAGTCCGGCAGGAAGACGATCCGGTGCCGGACGGCCGGGTCGTCGGCGAAGGCGACCATCTGCTGGATCAGCCGCTTGCCGCCGTCGTCGGCCGGGTGGGCCTTGCCGGCGACCACGATCTGCACCGGCCGGACGGGGTGCAGCAGCAGGGCGCGCAGCCGGTCCGGGTCGCGCAGCATCAGGGTGAGCCGCTTGTACGAGGGCACCCGGCGGGCGAAGCCGATGGTGAGCACGTCGGGGTCGAGCACCGAGGAGACCCAGCCGAGTTCGGCCTCGCCGGCGCCGCGCTGGCGCCAGGAGTCGCGCAGTCGGCGGCGGGCCTCGTCGACCAGCTGGGCGCGCAGGCTGCGGCGCAGGTCCCAGATCTCGGTGTTGCCGATCCGTTCCAGGCCGGTCCAGCGCTTGGCGTCGCCGGTGGTCATGGCGTCCTCGGCGCGGTCGGCGCCGATCTCGGCGGCGCCGAGCCGCACGACCGCCGGGTCGATCCAGGTGGCGGCGTGGACGCCGTTGGTGACGGAGGTGATCGGCACCTCGGTGGCGTCGAAGCCGGGCCAGAGCCCGTTGAACATGGAGCGGCTGACCTCGCCGTGCAGGGTGGAGACCCCGTTGGCGCGCTGGGCGAGCCGCAGGCCCATGGCGGCCATGTTGAAGAGCTTCGGGTCCCCGCCGGGCCAGGTCTCGGCGCCGAGCGCGAGCACCGGTTCGACCGGGACGCCCGGCAGGGCGGCGTCGCCGCTGAAGTGGCGGGCGACCAGCTCGCGGTCGAAGCGGTCGATGCCGGCCGGGACGGGCGTGTGGGTGGTGAACAGGGTGCCGGCCCGGACGGACTCCAGGGCGGCGGCGAAGTCCAGGCCGACGCTGTCGGGGCCGGGTGAGCCGGTGGCGACCAGCTCGCGGATCCGTTCGACGCCGAGGAAGCCCGCGTGGCCCTCGTTGGTGTGGAACACCTCGGGGGCGGGGTGCCCGGTGAGCCGGCAGTAGGCGCGGACGGCGCGGACGCCGCCGATGCCGAGCAGCATCTCCTGGAGCAGCCGGTGCTCGCTGCCGCCGCCGTAGAGCCGGTCGGTGACGTCGCGCTCGGCGGGCGAGTTGGCCTCGATGTCGGAGTCGAGGAGCAGCAGCGGGACCCGTCCGACCTGGGCCTTCCAGATGTGCGCGGCCAGGGTGCGGCCGCCGGGCAGGGCGAGGTCGACCCGGCCGGGGGTGCCGTCGTCCTCCCGGAGCAGGCTGACCGCGAGTTCGTCCGGGTCGAGCAGCGGGTAGCGCTCCTGCTGCCAGCCGTCCCGGTTGAGGGACTGCCGGAAGTAGCCGTGCCGGTAGAACAGGCCGACGCCGATGATCGGGACGCCTAGGTCGCTGGCGGCCTTGAGGTGGTCGCCGGCCAGGATGCCGAGCCCGCCGGAGTACTGCGGCAGCGCGGCGGCGATGCCGTACTCGGGGGAGAAGTAGGCGATGGCGGCGGGCGGCGGGGTGGTGCCGGCCTCCTGCTGGGCCTGGTACCAGCGCGGGCCGCTGAGGTACTCGCGCAGGTCGTCGGCGAGGTCGCCGAGTCTGCGCAGGAACCGCCGGTCGGCGGCGAGGGCGGCGAGCCGGGCGGCCGGGACCTCCCCGAGCAGCCGCACCGGGTCCTCGCCGGTCGCGGCCCAGACCTCCGGGTCCACGGACCGGAAGAGGTCCCTGGTCTCGGGGTGCCAGGACCAGCGCAGGTTGAGGGCCAGCTCGTGCAGCGGCTGGAGTTGTTCGGGCAGGACGGTGCGGACGGTGAATCTGCGGATTGCCTTCACGGCGTGAAGCGTAGCCGCGATGTCCGTCATGACAGTGCGTCAAGTGGGCTATTGGGCATCCGTTCGGCCTATTGATGAGATCGCATTCGGCGCATTGGTCTGCACGGGGGGCGCGCGCGGCGCACATTTCCGGGGTCCTGCGCTACCAATGCATGAACACTGCGGAACAGGTCCATTTCCGATGACTCATCCGCTCAGGACAAAGCCCGAAACTACTGTCGTACCGCTGCAAAAGTCTTGTCCCCGGTGCGAGGATGACTCAAGGTCGTTGATGCTGCGGGGAGTGCGGCGGCGGGTGGCGTCCGCCTTGAAGCAGCACGTCCGAATCCTTTTCGCGTTGATCGTTCCCCTTCTTCTTAGCCCATTCGGCGCTCACCTCGCACCGACGCGTGTCCTCGTACTCGGCCTGCTCGTTCACGGGTCGACCGGGTCGCCCAGGGGCGTGCCCCTGGAGGCGCGCGCCGGGACGCGCGCGGCTCCAGGGCTCCCGTCGAGGGCTCGGCGGGCGCCGGGCAGGTTGCCGGGGACGGCGGCGCGGGCAGGCTTCCGGTCGCACGTCCTCCCCACCCAGCAGTCCTCCCGGTACTCCCCTGGCCCATCCCCGGCCCGCGGGAGCTGCCGCCGATCTCGGGCAGGAGTTTGACATGCACGGCGACACGCGGGACCAGTCCACACCGGTGGCCGACAGCCACGACGCAGCGGTCGCGGAATCCGCCGGACGGATGGATTCTGACACTCGGACGGATCCGGCGATGCCGGCGCCGCGGGCCGCCGGGGCGGTCCGCACCGAGCCGGCCGAAGCGGCCCGACAACCCGGGGCCGAGGAGGGCCGGACCGCGGCACCGCGCAGGCGCACCACCACCACGCGCCGCGCCGCCGCCACCGCGAAGGCCACCGCCGACGCCGCCGGGACCGCCGGGACCGCCGGGACCACCGCCGAGGGCACCTCCGGCGCCGCGCCGCGCAAGGCCTCCGCCCGCAAGCCCGCCGCCCGCAAGACGACAGAGAGCGACACCGTGATCGGCCGCATCCCCGTCCTGGACGTCAGCCCCCTCGTCGACTCCGGCCGCCGCCCGGCCAAGGCCGTCGTCGGCGAGACCTTCCTGGTCACCGCGACCGTGTTCCGCGAGGGCCACGACGCCGTCAACGCCAACGTGGTGCTGCGCGACCCGCGCGGCCGCGGCGGCCCGTGGACGCCGATGCGCGAGCTGGCCGAGGGCACCGACCGCTGGGGCGCGCACGTCACCCCGACCGCGTCCGGCCGCTGGTCGTACCTGGTCGAGGCGTGGAGCGACCCGGTCGCCACCTGGCGCCGGACCGCCGCCGTGAAGCTGCCGGCCGGGATCGACACCGCGCTGGTCCTGGAGGACGGCGCCCGGCTGCTGGAGCAGGCCGCGGTCGGCGTGCCGAAGAAGGAGGGCCGCGCGCACGTGCTGGCCGCCGCCGACGCGCTGCGCGACCCCGGCCTGCCGCCGCTGTCCCGGCTGGCCGCCGCGCTCGCCCCCGAGGTGCTGGACCTGCTGGCCCGGTACCCGCTGCGCGAACTGCTCAGCGCCTCCCGCCCGCTGCCGCTCCAGGTGGACCGCGAGCGCGCGCTGTACGGCTCCTGGTACGAGTTCTTCCCCCGCTCGGAGGGCGCGGTGGTGGATCCGGGCGGCGTCGAGCCGCCGCGTTCGGGCACCCTGCGCACCGCCGCCGAGCGGCTGCCGGCCGTCGCCGCGATGGGCTTCGACGTGGTCTACCTGCCGCCGGTGCACCCGATCGGGCGAGCCTTCCGCAAGGGGCCGGACAACGCCCTGACGGCCGGTCCGCACGACGTCGGCTCGCCCTGGGCGATCGGCTCCCCCGAGGGCGGCCACGACGCCGTCCACCCCGACCTCGGCACGATCGAGGACTTCGACCACTTCGTCGCCGAGGCCGAGGCCCTGCACCTGGAGGTGGCGCTGGACTTCGCCCTCCAGTGCTCCCCCGACCACCCGTGGGTGAACAAGCACCCGGAATGGTTCAGCCACCGCGGGGACGGCACCATCGCGTACGCCGAGAACCCGCCGAAGAAGTACCAGGACATCTATCCGATCAACTTCGACCAGGACATGGAAGGAATCGTCAAGGAAACCATCCGGATCCTCCGGTTCTGGATGTCCCACGGCGTTCGGATCTTCCGGGTCGACAACCCGCACACCAAACCGGTGGCGTTCTGGGAGAAGGTGCTCGCCGACATCGCCCGCACCGACCCGGACGTCGTCTTCCTGGCGGAGGCCTTCACCCGGCCCGCGATGATGCACACCCTGGGGAAGATCGGTTTCCACCAGTCGTACACGTACTTCACCTGGCGCACCACCAAGCCGGAACTCACCGAGTACCTCACCGAACTCACCGGTGACGCCGCCGCCTACATGCGGCCCAACTTCTTCGCCAACACCCCGGACATCCTGCACGACTACCTCCAGCACGGCGGCCGCGCCGCGTTCGCGATCCGCGCCGTGCTCGCCGCCACCCTCGCCCCCAGCTACGGCGTCTACGCCGGCTTCGAGCTGTACGAGGACGAGCCGGCCCACCCCGGCTCCGAGGAGTACCTGCACTCGGAGAAGTACGAGCTGCGCCCCCGCGACTGGACCCGCACCGACTCCCTCGCCCCGCTGCTCACCGTGCTGAACCGGCTGCGCCGGCGCCACCCGGCCCTCCAGCAGCTGCGCAACCTGCGCTTCCACCCCACGGACAACGACCAGGTGCTCGCCTACTCCAAGACCGCGACCACCCCCGAGGGCCTCACCGACCAGGTCGTCACCGTGGTCAACCTCGACCCGCACCACGTCCAGGAGGCCACCGTCACCCTCGACGGCGACGGCCCGTACGCGGTGCACGACGAGCTCACCGGCGCCGTCTACACCTGGGGCCGGCACAACTACGTCCGGCTCGATCCCTCAGCCGAGCCGGCTCACCTCCTCACGGTTCGGAGGAACCCAGCGTGACTGTGAACGAGCCCGTCCCCGACACCTTCCCGGAGACCTCGAAGAAGAACCTGGACCCGGAGTGGTTCAAGCGTGCGGTCTTCTACGAGGTGCTGGTGCGGTCCTTCCAGGACAGCAACGGCGACGGGGTCGGGGACCTGAAGGGGCTCACCACCAAACTCGACTACCTGCAGTGGCTCGGGGTCGACTGCCTCTGGCTCCCGCCGTTCTTCGCCTCGCCGCTGCGCGACGGCGGGTACGACGTGGCCGACTACAAGTCGGTGCTGCCGGAGTTCGGCGACCTCGCCGACTTCATGGAGTTCGTCGACGCCGCGCACGCCCGCGGCATGCGCGTGATCATCGACTTCGTCATGAACCACACCAGCGACCAGCACCCGTGGTTCCAGGCCTCCCGGACGGACCCGGACGGCCCGTACGGCGACTTCTACATGTGGGCCGACGACGACAAGCAGTACCCGGACGCCCGGATCATCTTCGTCGACACCGAGACCTCCAACTGGACCTACGACCCGGTCCGCAAGCAGTACTTCTGGCACCGGTTCTTCTCCCACCAGCCGGACCTCAACTACGACAACCCCCGCGTCCAGCAGGAGATGATCGCCGGACTGCGGTTCTGGCTCGACCTCGGCATCGACGGCTTCCGGCTGGACGCGGTGCCGTACCTGTTCGCCCGCGAGGGCACCAACTGCGAGAACCTCCCGGAGACCCACGAGTTCCTCCAGCGGGTCCGCAAGGAGATCGACGCCGACTACCCCGACACCGTCCTGCTGGCCGAGGCCAACCAGTGGCCGGAGGACGTCGTCGACTACTTCGGCGACTTCACCGCGGGCGGCGACGAGTGCCACATGGCGTTCCACTTCCCGGTGATGCCCCGGATCTTCATGGCCGTGCGGCGGGAGTCCCGCTACCCGGTGTCGGAGATCCTCAGCAAGACCCCGCAGATCCCCGGCGGCTGCCAGTGGGGCATCTTCCTGCGCAACCACGACGAGCTGACCCTGGAGATGGTCACCGACGAGGAGCGCGACTACATGTACGCGGAGTACGCCAAGGACCCCCGGATGCGCGCCAACGTGGGCATCCGCCGCCGGCTCGCCCCGCTGCTGGAGAACGATCGCAACCAGATCGAGCTGTTCACCGCCCTGCTGTTCTCGCTGCCCGGCTCGCCGGTCCTCTACTACGGGGACGAGATCGGCATGGGCGACAACATCTGGCTGGGCGACCGGGACGGCGTGCGCACGCCGATGCAGTGGACCCCGGACCGCAACGCGGGTTTCTCCTCCGCCGACCCGGGCAGGCTCAGTCTGCCGCCCATCATGGACCCGGTGTACGGCTACCAGGTGACCAACGTCGAGGCACAGCAGAGCAGTTCGAGCTCGCTGCTGCACTGGACGCGTCGCATGATCGAGATCCGCAAGCTCAATCCGGCGTTCGGCCTCGGCACGTACACCGAACTGCCCTCCAGCAACCCCGCCGTGCTGGCCTTCGTGCGCGAACACGAGGGGGACCTGGTCATGTGCGTGAACAACTTCTCGCGGTTCGCGCAGCCGACCGAGCTGGACCTGCGGCAGTACGGCGGACGGTACCCGGTCGAGCTGATCGGCGGGGTGCGCTTCCCCTCCATCGGCGAGTGGCCCTACCTGCTCACGCTGGCCGGCCACGGCTTCTACTGGTTCCAGCTCCGGCAGCCGCCGCGGCTGAGCGGGACCAGGCGCTCGAAGTAACGATCCGCCACACCCTGCCACACAGCACCACCAGACCCTCCGGGGGCGCGAGTTGAACCCCTGCGCCCCCGGAGTTCTCTGCACCGCCGCGTACGGAGAACAGCCCAACGGCCACCCACACGAAGGCGTGACACCTGAGCCCCGCTCGCGTGCCGCCGCCGCCGCGCCGCCGAAATCCGGAAGACTGACGGACCCGGCCAGACCCGTCGGGCAGTCCGCCCGCTTCCGGGGAAAGGGAGTCATGTCCGAAACCTCCCGTTCTCAAGCCCATGTGCAGCAGGATGCCCCCGCCGACCCCGCCGCACCGGCGGGCGCGCGGAGCACCGGGGCCCGGAGAGCCGCCCTGGGGGTCAGCGAACTCGTCCAGGCCGCGCTGCCGCTGATCGCCGAGTGGCTCCCCACCCAGCGGTGGTACGCCGGAAAGGGACGGCCCATCACCGGCCTCACCCCGATGGTCGGAACCCCGCTCCAGGTCGGCGACCCCGCCCTGCTGCACCTGCTGCTGCGGGTCGAGCACGCCACCACGGTCGGCGCCCCGCACGGCGACATCTACCAACTCCTGCTCGGCATCCGCTCGGACGGGCACGCGGACATCGAGCCCAGCGCCGTGCTCGGCCGGCTCAGCCAGGGCCCGTACGACGGCGCGGCGCTCTACGACGCCGTCCACGACCCCGAACTCACCGGGCGGCTGCTGGAACACCTCGCCACCGGCGACCGGTTCGGCTCGCTGTCCTTCCGCCGCACCCCCGGCTCCGGGCTCCCCGCCAACCTCCCCGGCCGCGCCTCCACCGCCGAGCAGTCCAACAGCTCGGTCATCTACGGCACCTCGTACATCCTCAAGCTGTTCCGCCGCATCCACCCCGGCACCAACCCCGACCTCGAACTCTCCCTCGCCCTCTCCCGGGCCGGCTCCACCCGGATCCCCCGGGTCGCCGCCTGGTTCGAGAGCCGGCTGGAACGCGCCGAACCCGCCACCCTCGGGCTGCTGCAGCGCTACCTGCCGGACGCCGAGGACGGCTGGGAGCTCGCCCTCGACCAGGTCGGCCGACTCAAGGGCGACCCCTCCCCCGGCAACTTCGCCATCGAGGCCCACCGGCTCGGCCGGGCCACCGCCGAAGTCCACCGGGTCCTGGCCCGCTCGATGCCGGTCGCCCGGCTCGACCGCGCCCAGACCAGCCGGCTCGCCACCACCATGGCCGACCGGCTGGACAGCGCCGTCGCCGCCGTCCCCGGCCTGCTGCGCTACCGGGCCGCACTGCGCACCGCCTTCCAGCAACTCGCCGACGCCCACCCCGACGGCCTGCCCGTCCAGCGCATCCACGGCGACCTGCACCTCGGACAGGCCATGCGCACCCCGCACGGCTGGGTGCTGCTGGACTTCGAGGGCGAACCCGCCAAATCCGTCAACGAACGCCGCGAACCGCAGCCCGCGCTACGCGACGTCGCCGCGATGCTCCGCTCCTTCGACTACGCGGCCGCCCACCTGCTGGCCGGCGGCCCGGTCGACCCGGAACTCGCCCACCTCGCCGCCGCCTGGGCCCAGCGCAACCGCACCGCCTTCTGCGCCGGCTACACCGCCGGCGGCGGCGCCGACCCGGCGGCCTCACCGGAGCTGATGCGGGCCCTGGAGATCGACAAGGCGGTGTACGAGGTCGTGTACGAGGCCCGGCACCGGCCGAGCTGGCTGCCGATCCCGCTCGCCGCGATCAACCGGCTCGCCCTCACCGTCTGACCGCCCCGGCCCCGCCCGCACCCCCTGCCCTGCCCGCATCCCCTGCCCCACCCGCACCCCCGGTTCCGCCGCCCTGGAGTTAGCCCACCCCCCGTCGCAGGAGGACCCAGCCGTGACGCCGCTCGACCCGCCCGGCCGCACCACCCGCCCCGTCCCGGCCACCTTCCTGGCCGGCCCGGACTCGCCCCGGCCCGAGCCCGTCCCGGCCGAGGAGTCCGCGCCGGCCGGCGAGCCCGTGCCGGCCGCGGAGTCCGCACCGGTCACGGCTCCGCCCACGGCCTCGCTGCGCCTGCCCGAGGCGCCGCTGCCGCCGTCCGAGGTGGACCGGCTGGTCGGCGGGCAGCACCACGACCCGCACGCCCTGCTCGGCGCGCACCCGGTGCACGGCGGCACCGCGATCCGGGTGCTGCGCCCGTTCGCCGAGCGGGTGGTCGTCGAGACCACCCAGGGCCCGGCCGAACTCACCCATCAGCAGGGCGGGTTGTTCACCGGGCTGGTGGCCGGCGCCGACACCGTGGACTACCGGCTGCTGGTGACCTACCCCGGCGGCGAGCCGCTGGCCCAGCACGACGGCTACCGCACACCGCCCACCCTCGGCGAACTCGACCTGCACCTGATCTCCGAAGGCCGGCACGAGCAGCTGTGGCGGGCCCTCGGCTCGCACGTGCGCACCGTCGACGGCGTCGCCGGCACCGCCTTCGCGGTCTGGGCACCGAACGCCGTCGGCGTCCGGCTGATCGGCGACTTCAACCACTGGGACGGCACCGGGCACCCGATGCGCTCGCTCGGCTCGTCCGGCATCTGGGAGCTCTTCGTCCCGGGCCTCGCCGAGGGCGCCGCGTACAAGTACGAGATCCACACCCGGCAGGGCTGGGTGCTCGACAAGGCCGACCCGCTCGCCCGGGCCGCCCAGTGCCCGCCCGCCACCGCCTCGGTGGTCACCTCCTCCGACCACCGCTGGCAGGACGGCGAGTGGATGGCCCGCCGGGCCCGCGCCGCACACCACCGGGCGCCGATGTCCGTCTACGAGCTGCACCTGGCCTCCTGGCGGCCCGACCTCACCAGCTACCGCGCCATCGCCGAGGAACTGCCGCGCTACCTCAAGGAGTTGAACTTCACCCACGTGGAGTTCATGCCGGTCATGGAGCACCCCTTCGGCGGCTCCTGGGGCTACCAGGTGTCCGGCTACTACGCCCCCACCGCCCGGCTCGGCAGCCCCGACGACTTCCGCCACCTGGTCGACACCCTGCACCGGCACGGCATCGGCGTGATCGTCGACTGGGTGCCCGCCCACTTCCCCAAGGACGCCTTCGCGCTCGCCCGCTTCGACGGCGAGCCGCTGTACGAGCCGGCCGACCCGCTGCGCGCCGAGCACCCCGACTGGGGAACCCTGGAGTTCGACTACGGCCGCACGGAGGTGCGCAACTTCCTCGTCGCCAACGCGGTCTACTGGTGCGAGGAGTTCCACATCGACGGCCTGCGGGTGGACGCCGTCGCCTCGATGCTCTACCTCGACTACTCCCGCGAGGGCGGCGCCTGGACGCCCAACCAGCACGGCGGCCGGGAGAACCCGGACGCGGCCGCGTTCCTGCAGGAGATGAACGCCACCGTCTACCGGCGCTGCCCCGGCGTGGTCACCATCGCCGAGGAGTCCACCGCCTGGGACGGCGTCACCCGCCCCACCGACGCCGGCGGCCTCGGTTTCGGGCTCAAGTGGAACATGGGCTGGATGCACGACTCGCTGGTCTACATGTCCAAGGAGCCGGTGCACCGCAAGTTCCACCACAACGAGATCACCTTCTCGATGGTGTACGCCTACTCGGAGAACTACGTCCTGCCGATCTCGCACGACGAGGTGGTGCACGGCAAGCAGGCGCTGGTCTCCAAGATGCCCGGCGACTGGTGGCAGCAGCGCGCCAACCACCGCGCCTACCTGGGCTTCATGTGGTCCCACCCGGGCAAGCAACTGCTCTTCATGGGACAGGAGTTCGCCCAGGGCGCGGAATGGGACCACGAGCAGGGCCCGCAGTGGTGGGTGCTCGACGAGCAGTGGCCCGCCCACCAGGACCACCACGGCGTCCGCCGGCTGGTCCGCGACCTCAACCGGCACTACCTGGACACCCCCGCCCTATGGGAACGGGACACCACCCCGGACGGCTTCCGCTGGCTCGACGGCGGCGCCGCCGAGGACAACCTGCTCTCCTTCGCCCGGTACGCGGCCGACGGCTCGCCGCTGGTCGCGGTCTGCAACTTCTCCCCCGTCGTCCGGCACGGCCACCGGGTCGGCCTACCCGACCTGGACGGCCGCGACCAGCTGTGGGAGGAACTGCTCAACACCGACGCCGAGGCCTACGGCGGCGGCGGCATCGGCAACTCCCACCCGGTCAAGGCCGAACCGACCCCCTGGCACGACCAGCCCCGCTCCGCCGAACTGGTCCTCCCACCGCTCGCCACCCTCTGGCTCCGCCCGGCCCGCTGAGGGCCTGAGCACCTGAGTGTCTGAGGGCCTGCCCGGCCGGGCAGGCCCTCAGCTCGGTGCCGACACCGGGAAGCCGAGGTCCTCCGCGGCCCTGCCCAGCTCGCGGTCGTAGGTGATGAACTCGGTCAGCTCCGTGCGGAACGGGTCCGCGCTGGCCAGGTGCAACGCGTCCAGCGAGCCGAGGCGCGGAGTGCGGTAGGAGAGCGCCCGGGCGAGCACCGCGCTGCTGAGGTCGACCTGGTGGCTGCCCCGGAGCGCCTGGTCCACGTAGTAGGGGACCTGCTGGTGGGCCAGGCCCGCGCGGAGCAGGGTGCGGGTGATCTCCAGCCGGGCCAGCGCGCTGGTGATCAGCTCGGTCCCGGCGGGCAGCGCCTGCCGCCACGCCCGCAGTGCGGCCGTCTCCGGCTCCGGCTTGATGAACTTCAGCAGCGCGCAGGAGTCGAGGTAGATCAACGGTTCCGCTCCCGTTCGCGCTCTTCCACCAGGAGGTCCGAGAGGCTGCCGATGTCCGGCAGCAGGTCGAGGGCCAGCTCGGGCATGCCCTCCTCGGCGGGCGGGGTGACCTCGCCGGCCGCGATCATGCGTTCGAGGGTCGTCGCCGGGGGCTCCTCCGGCACCAGTCTCAGCACGGGCCGCCCGCGGTCGGTGACGACGATCGTCGCGCCGGCCCGGACCCGCGCGACCGCCTTGGACGGGTTCTGGTTGAGCTCACGCAGTCCCATGGTCTCCATGGCTTCCAATGTAACTACATCATGTAGGTACATCAAGGGCGGGCCGCGGCGCAAACCCCGAGCCCAGGACGTTCAGCCCTTGCCCCCGCCGGGCCGCTCTGCTCGCGGACGCCCGTTCGTGGTGCGAAGGTATGGTCGATATGGCCATATTCCGAGACGACGGGACGGAGACACCCACGTGGCGCGCAGCGTGTACGTGACCGGTATCGACCGGGGGGACGGCCGGCAGGCGGTCGAACTCGGGGTCATGGAACTGCTCACCCGCCAGGTGGACCGGGTCGGGGTGTTCCGGCCGCTGGTGCACGCGCACGCGGGAGCACCTGCCGGCCGCCGGGCCGGGGGCGAGCCGGGCTCGGACCACGTGGTGGAACTGCTGCGCGGCCGGTACCGGATCGACCTGCCGAGTTCCGAGCTGTACGGGCTCAGCTACGAGGAGGCCGCCGCGCTGCAGGCCGCCCAGGGGCAGGACGAGCTGGTCTCCACCCTGGTCGACCGCTTCCGCGCGCTGGAGCGGCGCTGCCAGGCGGTGCTGGTCCTCGGCACCGACTTCGCCGACACCAACATCCCGGACGAGCTGGCCTTCAACGCCCGGCTGGCCAACGAGTTCGGCGCCGCCGTGCTGCCGGTGGTCGGCGGGCACGCCGAGGACCCGGAGGCCGTCATCGCCGAGGTCCGCAACGCCCACCGGGCGTTCACCGACCTGGGCTGCGAGACCCTGGCGATGATCGCCAACCGGGTCGCCCCGGGCGCCAAGCAGCGGATCCAGCGCAAGCTCACCGAGAAGCTGCCGATCCCCGCCTACGTCATCCCGGAGGAGCCGGCGCTGGCCGCGCCGACCGTCGCCCAACTGGTCGAGACGACCGGCGCCGAGGTCCTGCTCGGGGACGCCGCCGGCCTGGCCCGGGACGTCCGCGGCTTCGTCTTCGGCGGCGCCATGCTGCCCACCTTCCTGGACGCCCTGACCGAGGGCGCCCTGGTCGTCACCCCCGGGGACCGCGCCGACCTGGTGATCGGCTCGCTGGCCGCGCACGCCGCCGGCGCCCCGCCGATCGCCGGCGTGCTGCTGACGCTCGGCCAGCACCCCGGCCCGAACGTGATGGCGCTGGCCGCCCGGCTCGCCCCCGGCACCCCGGTCGCGGTCGTCCCGGAGGGCAGCTGGCCGACCGCCGCGACCCTCACCCACCTGGAGGGCAAGCTCACCGCGGCCAGTCCGCGGAAGGCCGAGATCGCCCTCGGACTGTTCGAACTGCATGTCGACACGGCCGAGTTGACCAACCTGATCGAGGTCGGCCGGTCCGAACGCGTCACCCCGATGATGTTCGAGCACGCGCTGCTGGAGCGGGCCCGGGCAAGCCGGCGGCACGTCGTCCTGCCGGAGGGCACCGAGGAGCGGGTGCTGCGCGCGGCCGAGATCCTGCTGCGCCGCAACATCTGCGACCTCACCCTGCTCGGCGAGGCCGACGCGGTGCGCCGCAAGGCCGCGGGCCTCGGCATCGACCTCCCGCAGGAACAGCCGGGCGGCGACCGCGCCCAGGTCCGGATCGTCGACCCGACCACCAGCCCGCTGCGCCGCCAGTTCGCCGAGCTGTACGCCCGGCTGCGCGCCCACAAGGGGATGACCGTCGAGCTGGCGCTGGACGTGGTCACCGACGTCTCGTACTTCGGCACCCTGATGGTCCAGGAGGGCATCGCGGACGGCATGGTCTCCGGCGCGGTGCACTCCACCGCCGCGACCATCCGGCCCGCCTTCGAGGTGATCAAGACCTCGCCGGGCGCGGCCATCGTGTCGAGCGTCTTCTTCATGTGCCTGGCCGACAAGGTGCTGGTGTACGGCGACTGCGCGGTCAACCCCGACCCGGACGCCCAGCAGCTGGCCGACATCGCGATCCAGTCCGCCGCCACCGCCGCCCAGTTCGGGGTGGAGCCGCGGGTCGCGATGCTCTCGTACTCGACCGGCACCTCCGGCTCCGGCGCGGACGTCGACAAGGTCCGCAAGGCCACCGAGCTGGTCCGCGAGCTGCGGCCGGACATCCTGGTCGAGGGCCCGATCCAGTACGACGCGGCGGTGGACGCCCACGTCGCGGCCACCAAGCTGCCGGGCTCCGCGGTGGCGGGCCGGGCGACCGTGCTGATCTTCCCGGACCTCAACACCGGCAACAACACCTACAAGGCGGTCCAGCGCTCGGCGGGCGCGGTGGCGGTCGGCCCCGTCCTCCAGGGCCTGCGCAAGCCCGTCAACGACCTCTCGCGCGGCGCGCTGGTCCAGGACATCGTCAACACCGTCGCGATCACCGCCATCCAGGCCCAGGACGACAAGGAGTCGCAGGCATGAGCGATGGAACGCGCGTTCTCGTGCTGAACGCCGGCTCGTCGTCGGTGAAGTACCAGCTGATCGACATGCTGGACGGTGCCCGGCTGGCCTCCGGCCTGGTGGAGCGGATCGGCGAGCCCGGCGGGCGGCTGGTGCACACCCCGCACGCGGGCGGGCCGCGCGAGCTGCCGCAGCTCTTCCCGGACCACTCCGCCGCCCTGAAGGCCGTCGCCGAGGAGCTGGCCGCCGACGGCCTCGGGCTGGACTCCCCCGAGCTGGCCGCGATCGGCCACCGGGTGGTGCACGGCGGCAAGCGGTTCACCGAGCCGACCGTGGTCACCGACGACGTGCTCAAGGAGATCCGCCGGCTGATCCCGGTCGCGCCGCTGCACAACCCGGCCAACATCACCGGCATCGAGGTGGCCCGCGCGCTGCGCCCGGACCTCCCCCAGGTGGCCGTCTTCGACACCGCCTTCCACGCCTCGATGCCCGAGTTCTCGGCCCGGTACGCGATCGACAAGGCCGTGGCCGACGAGCACCGGGTGCGCCGCTACGGCTTCCACGGCACCTCGCACCAGTACGTCTCGCGGGCCACCGCCCGGCTGCTCGGCAAGGACCCGGCCGAGGTGAACGTGATCGTGCTGCACCTGGGCAACGGTGCCTCCGCCTCGGCGGTCGCCGGCGGTCGCTGCCTGGACACCTCGATGGGCCTGACCCCGCTGGAGGGCCTGGTCATGGGCACCCGTTCGGGCGACATCGACGCCGGTGTGGTGTTCCACCTGCACCGGGTGGGCGGGCTGTCGATCGACGAGATCGACGACCTGCTCAACCGCCGCAGCGGTCTGCGCGGCCTGTGCGGCGACAACGACATGCGCGAGATCATGCGCCGGGCCGAGGCCGGGGACGCCGACGCGAAGCTCGCCTTCGACGCGTACATCCACCGGCTGCGCAAGTACATCGGCGGCTACTACGCCGTGCTCGGCCGGGTGGACGCGATCGCGTTCACCGCGGGCGTCGGGGAGAACGCGGCGCCGGTGCGCGCGGCGGCCACCGCCGGGCTGGACGAACTGGGCATCGCGGTCGACCCCGAGCTGAACTCGGTGCGCTCCGGCGAGGCCCGGATCATCTCGCCCGCGTACGCCCGGGTGGCGGTCGCCGTGGTGCCCACCGACGAGGAACTGGAGATCGCCCGACAGGCCTTCGCCCTGGTCCACAGGCGGTCCGGGGACTGACCGAACGCCGTCTCGCCCCTCGGGATCCTTCGTTGGCGATTCCTCACGATTCGTGCCGAATGCACCTATAACACGAACGGATAGACTGATCCATATGCGCCGAGCGAAAATTGTCTGCACCCTGGGTCCGGCGACGGACTCCTACGAACAGCTGAAGGCCATCGTCGAGGCGGGCATGAACGTCGCCCGACTGAACATGAGCCACGGCAACCACGCGGACCACGAGGAGCGGTACCGCAAGGTCCGCCAGGTCTCGGAGGACACCGGCAAGGCCATCGGCGTCCTGGCCGACCTCCAGGGTCCCAAGATCCGTCTGGCGACCTTCGCCAACGGCCCGGTGACCGTCGACAACGGCGACGAGTTCACCATCACCACCGAGGACGTCCCCGGTGACCAGCACATCTGCGGCACCACCTACAAGGGCCTGCCCGGCGACGTCAAGCCCGGCGACCCGATCCTGATCAACGACGGCGTCATCGCCCTGGAGGTCGTCAGCGTCGACGGCCCGCGGGTGAAGACCGTGGTGATCGAGGGCGGCGTGCTCTCGAACAACAAGGGCATCAACCTGCCCGGCGCGGCCGTGAACGTGCCCGCCCTGTCCGAGAAGGACAAGGACGACCTGCGCTTCTCGCTGCGCCTGGGCGTCGACATGGTCGCCCTGTCCTTCGTCCGCAACGCGGACGACGTCAAGGACGTCCACGAGGTCATGGACGAGGTCGGCATCCGCGTGCCGGTCATCGCCAAGATCGAGAAGCCGCAGGCCGTCGAGGCCATGGAGGAGATCGTCCTCGCCTTCGACGCCATCATGGTCGCCCGCGGCGACCTGGCCGTCGAGTACCCGCTGGAGCGGGTGCCGCTGGTCCAGAAGCAGCTGATCACGCTGGCCCGCCGCAACGCCAAGCCCGTCATCGTCGCCACCCAGATGATGGAGTCGATGATCCACGCCTCGCGCCCCACCCGCGCCGAGGTCTCCGACGTCGCCAACGCCATCCTGGACGGCACCGACGCGGTCATGCTGTCCGCCGAGTCGAGCGTCGGCAAGTACCCGATCGAGACCGTCCGCACCATGAGCCGGATCGCCGAGAGGGCCGAGGAGGAGCTGCTGTCCCAGGGCCTCCAGCCGCTCAACCCGGGCCGCAAGCCGCGCACCCAGGGCGGCTCGATCGCCCGCGCCGCGTGCGAGCTGGGCGACTTCCTGAACGGCCAGGCGCTGGTCGCGTTCACCAAGTCCGGTGACACCGCCCGCCGCCTGTCCCGCTACCGTTCGCCGATCCCGGTGATCGCGTTCACCCCGGACGTCGCCACCCGCAACCAGCTCTCGCTGAGCTGGGGCGTCGAGGCGCACGTCACCGAGCAGGTCGGGTCCACCGACGCGATGGTCGCCCAGGTCGACCGCGAGCTGCTCAGCATGGGCCAGCTCGCCGAGGGCGCGACCGTCATCGTCACCGCCGGCTCGCCCCCCGGCATCCCCGGCAACACCAACATGGTCCAGGTGCACCACCTGGGCACCCGGGGCGAGTAACACCCCCGTGGCACCGACGCCCGTGGGGCGGTCCTCCGGTGGAGGGCCGCCCCACGGGCGTTCTCGCGACGTCGCCGCCGCCGTGGCGCGGCTGCCGGTCGCCCACTCGTCGCCGTACGGCGCGTCTACTTGTCGCTGTACGGCGCGTCGTCGTTGAACAGGCGCATGCCGGGGATGGTCAGCGTGCCGCCGAACTGGCCGGCCTGCTTGGCGGTGACCCCGGTCAGCTCCAGGTCCAGCGGGATCGGGATCGAGCCGATCAGGTCGTACAGCCAGCGCGGCAGGGTGTCCGGGGTGAGCGTGATCTCGCCCAGGTCGATCGGGATCGGCAGGCCGAGCACCTTGGAGAGGTGGCCGGACAGCCGCTCCACGTACATCGTGACCGGGCCCTTGCGCATGGTCGAGGTCGAGCCGGGGGCGCCCTTCACGTGGAAGGTCTTGCCGTTGCCCTGCAACGTCGACATGTCGAGGTTGTCGATGTCGACGGTGTCCACCACGAACTTCAGCACCCGCTTGGTGCCGGTCGGGGTCCGCACGTCGTAGACGCCGTGGAAGGCCGCGCCATGCAGCGCCAGCCGGCTGGTCGCCAGCGTCCAGTTCTGCTGCGGGACGACGTCCCCGGTGGCGGGCGCGCCGGCGGTCAGGCCGCTGGTGTCCACCGCGCAGTTGGGGTTGGCGCTCGGCGAGGACGACGGGGTGTCGGTGGCGGCCCCGGACGGCGTGGCGGGGGCCGTCTTCGGGCTCGCCTTGCCGCTCGGCTTCCCCGTGGTGGCGCCGGCCGGGCCACCGGCGGCGGGGGCCGTCGCGGCGGGCGAGGTCTGGTCGCCCGCCGGGGTCTGCTCGCCGCTGCCGGCGGCGGGCGGCGGGGTGCCGGGCTGTGCGTCGGCCGGGGCCCCGGTCGTCGGGGCCTGCGGCTGGGCCGGCGTCCCGGCGCGCGGGGCCGGGGCGGCCGGCGCGGGGGCCTGGGTGGTGGCGGGCGCGGGGGTGCCGGTCGACTTGGCGCTCGGCGTCGGGCTCGGTGAACCACCCGGGTCCAGCAGGTGGTTGACGCCGCCCAGGACGTCGTCGATCAGCCCGGCCCGGTGGACCGTGTCCGAACCGCCGGTGGCGGCGGAGCGGGCGGCCGACGGCGTGGTCGCCGGGGTGGTGGCCGCGCCGGTCGGGGCACCGGTCGGCGTCGCGTCGGCGCTCGGCGTACCGGCCGGCGCGGAGGGCTGCTGGGTGGGCGCGGTGGTCGGCGTCTGGGTGGGGATCGCGCTCGGCCCCGTCGAGGGCCCCGTCGAAGGCGCTGTGGAAGGCACCGTCGAGGGCGCCGTGGACCGACCGGGCGGTGGCTCGGGCAGCTCGCTCTTGGGGACGGGCGTCTCCAGCGGCGCGACGTCCGGCACGGTGGCGGGCGCGGTACCGCAGGGCTTGCCCGCCGTGGACTCGGCGACGGCCGGGTTGGGGGTGTACGCGGCGGCCATCAGCAGCGCCGTCGGCACCGCGGCCATCGCCAGCGCGCGGCCTCTCAGCCGGACCCGGACGGGTGTGCGCGGCGCCGCGTGTCGACCGGCGCGCTGCGGTTGGTCCTCCGACGCGCTCACCGCGCCTCCTTCGGGTCCACGGCGACGGCCTGCTCGTTCGACACGGCCTGTGCGGGCAGCTTCGCGGTGGGCGCTTCGGCGGCCGCGGGCTCCGTGGCGACGCTCCCGGCGACGACCGCGGTCTCGGCGACGGCGGCCTCGGAGGCAGGGGTTTCGGAGGCGAGGGCCTCAGGAGCAGGGGCCTCGGTGGCGACGCTCGCGGCGACGGCGGCCTCGGCCGCCTTCGGCTCCGGCAGCGGCGCCCAGGACGCCATCAGACCGCCGCCGATCAGACCCGGCAGCAGCGCCAGGCCGAACCCGGCCAGGTTGGAGACCGGGATCGAGACCAGCGTCAGCAGGGTGGTGGCGACTCCCGCGAAGACCCGCACGGTCGGCTGGAACCACGCGGTCAGCCCGAGCACGATCAGCAGCACGCCGATGATCAGCGATCCGGCGCCCGCCGTGGTGGCCATGGCCACCGTCATGCCGCCCAACGAGAGCTTGGCGTACGGGAAGTACATGATCGGGACGCCGGCGATCATGGCCAGCAGGCCGCCGTAGTACGGCCGCGTCCGACGGAAGGTACGGAACACCCGGCGCAGCCACTGGACGGGGTTCTCGTGCTCGGCGGGCCGGAATGAGGCAAGGGCGCTGGACACGGTGCAGCTCCTCGATGGTGTGAACGAGGGATGGACGAGACACGGGATCCGGCGACGGCACACGCGCCGCCACCGGTCCCTCAGGTGCCGTCGGGGCGGCGGACCGGGCCCGGTCCGCCGCCCGTCAACGGCCTAGTAGCACTCGCCGGTGCCGTCGGTGTGCAGCGCGAGCTTCAGGCCGGGGAGCTTGAAGGTGCCGGCCGAGGTGGCCCAGGCGGTCTGCTGCACGTTGTACAGGTCGGCCTTGTCGGCGGCCTGGGCGAAGCCGGTCGCGCCGGACGGCAGGCCGCCGAGCTTGGACTTCCAGCCCTGGGTGGCCTCTCCCTTGAGGGTCGAGGCGTCCTGGCCGATGTTGATGTTGGTGAACTCGGCGTCCGCGTTCAGCTGGTCGAGGTCGATCAGCAGGTTCTTGGCGTAGACCTGCTTCTTGACGTCGTCGCTGTTGCCCGCCTCCAGGCGAAGGACGATCTTGGGCAGCTTCCACGGCAGGCCGGGGATGACGTTGGGGTCGGTCACCACCGACTGGCAGAGGCCCTTGATGGTGGCCTCGTCGAAGGCCGAGACGGCGACCGGGTGCGGAGTGCCGTTCACCTCGGCGTCGATCGAGCCGAACTGGGCGAAGTTCTTGCCGTGCAGCTCCGGCGTGGTGACCTTGAAGCTCTGGCCGGAGACGCTGAACGAAGCCGCCAGCGCGTTGTTGGCCATGGCGGCGCCGACCATCGCGGTGGCCGCGATGCTCGGCACCATCACCAGGGCGAAGCGCTTCCAGCGGGTCTTGCCGTAGGTCTGGGACATGCGAGTCCTCCTTCTAGGACGTACATCTCCGGCTCCCCGGCGGCGCGCCCGCGCCGGTGGGGGACTGGGATGGGAGAGAGCTACGTCCTCGGTAGCGGAGAGCGCCTTGGGCGTCGTCGGACGCGGGAGCGGCCGGCACACAGCGGCACTCCCGTCCCTCCACCGGCCGTCCTTGCGGGGCGGCGGGCAGGACCGACGACATCGGCGATCACCCCCGAGCGACAACCAGCGACCGCGCAGGGCCGCGCGGCCGGTCGAAGGACAGGAACCGCCGTGGGACCGCGGATACCCCCCTGCCCTCCCTACCGCCGACCGGGGCCGGCGGATCACCCGGTGGGGATCCCGCGCTCCACGTGGCCGACCGGATCGGAGGGTGTGGAGTCAGGGACCGGGCGTCGCCGATCGTGCTCGAATCCCGGGCGAAGCACAAGAGGTTCCTTACTGACGGGTAATGCAACACCGGGCGGCGTTGACCGCGGAATCGGCGCGGCATGCACCGTGCGTGACGTCATGAAGGAAACGTGACGAAGAAATCCGCCGGAAACACGAACGAAACACCCGTGGACAGTCACCAAGTGTGACTGTCCACGGGTGTTGTCAAGATTTGGTAAACCTCTGTCCGGTTGACCGGATTGTCGCCAAATCACCCGGCGACACCGCAGGTCATCCGCCGTGCCAGGATCCGCCCGGGACCGGCCGGGCCCGGACCGGAGGGGGCGTCAGAACAGCACGCGTGCCAGCGCGGTGCGGGCCGCGGTGACCCGCGGGTCCTCCGGGCCGATCACCTCGAACAGCTCCAGCAGGCGCAGCCGGGCGGCGTCCCGGTCCTCACCGGCGGTCCGGCCGACGGTGTCCACCAGCCGGCCGAAGGCGTCCTCGACGTGACCGCCCACCAGGTCCAGGTCGGCCGCCCGCAGCTGGGCCTCGACGTCCTTCGGGTCGGCCGCGGCCGCGGCGCGGACGGCCTGCGGGTCCACGCTCTCGATCCGCTGCAGCAGTTCGGCCTGGGCGAGGCCCAGCCTGGCCTCGGTGTTGCCCGGCTGGTCGGCCAGCACGTTCCGGTAGGCCTGGACGGCGCCGCCCAGGTCGCCGCTGTCCAGCGCGTCGTGCGCGGCGGCCAGGGCCGGGTCCTCCGGCCGCTGCGGGGCGGCGTCCGGCGCCTCGCCCGGAGCCCCGGCGCCACCGACCACGCCGAAGCGCTGCTCGGCGACCAGGATCAGCTGGTCCAGCACCTTGCGGACGTTGGCCGCGCTCTCGGCGCCCTGGAACAGCGGCACCAACTGGCCGGCCACCACGGCCATCACGGCCGGGATGCCCTGGATGCCGAACTGCTGGGAGATCAGCGGGTTGGCGTCCACGTCGATCTTGGCGAGCACGAACCGGCCGGCGTACTCCTCGGCCAGGCCCTCCAGGATCGGGCTGAGCTGCTTGCAGGGGCCGCACCACTCGGCCCAGAAGTCGATGACGACCGGCACTTCGGTGGAGCGCTGGACGACCTCGGACTCGAAGGTGTCCTCGGTGACGTCGATGACGAGCGCGTAGGCGGACTGCTCGGGGGCGACTCCGGCCGCTTCGTCGGCGGCCGCCTGGCGGGCCCGCTCGACCCGGGCCTGCTCGGCCTTCTGGGCAGCCTCGCCGGCTGCCTTCACTGCGGCGAGGTCGACCGCACCGCGCAGGGCGGAGCTGTTGAGACGCGAATTCCGTGGCTGCATGGCACCATCCTCCCCCGTCCGCGCCGCCTGCGGGCAACCAACCTCGGGAAAGTCGCCCCGCGCGGGCCGCGCGGCGCGGATTCCCGGGCGCGGTGGCCCTCCCCCGGTAGCCTGAACCGTTCGGCGCGGATCCCCACCCGCGCCCGCGCCGCCCCGTCCCACGGGTGCGGCGCCTGGTTGTCACTGCTTTCGCTACGAGTCGTAGCGTAACTGGAGCCGGGGTCCCGGCCGCAAGCCCCACCGGCGGTTCCGCGACGTGACCTGCCCCACTTTCCGGGGCGGCCCGGCTGCCCGAACGGGCGAACAGCCGCTACCGTTACCAGCCCCACCCATGTTACTCACCAGTAGAGCGCAAGGAGGCCCGGTTGCCGGCCCCCCAGCCCCCCGCGAACCCGGACGTCACGGGCCCGGAGACCGCGGACGGCCCCGCCCCCTCGGCGGGTGCCACGACCAGGGCCAAGGGGCGCCCGCGCAGTGCCGCCGCCGACCGCGCCATCCTCGACGCCACCCGCGAGGCCCTCGCCGAACTCGGCTGGGGCGGGCTGACCATGGGCCACGTCGCGACCCGCGCCAAGGTCGCCAAGACCACCCTCTACCGCCGCTGGCCGTCCAAGAACGAACTCGTGGTGGACGCCGTCGCCAGCCTCTTCGACGACCTGGTGATGCCCGACCTCGGCAGCCTGCGGGCCGACATCGAGGCGGTGGTCGCCCAGTTCGCCGACCTGCTGGCCCGCCCCGAGACCCAGGCCGCGCTGCTCGCGCTGTTCGCCGAGGGCACCCGCGACCCGCACCTGCGCCGCCGGATCCGGGAGGCCATCGTCGACCCGCAGAAGCGCCTGGTCCGGCAGGGCCGGGCGGCCGCCCAGACGCGCGGCGAACTCGCCCCGGACGCCGACCCGCGGACGGCCCGCGAGGAGATCGACATCATCTTCGACACCATCGCCGGGACGGTCGAGCACCGCGTCCTGGTCAGCGGCGAGCCGATCACCGCCGACTGGACCCGCCGCTTCACCAACCTGCTGCTCGGCCCCTTCCCCAGCCTGCTGGGCGACTGAGCGCATGGCGAAGCCGCCCCGCACGAAGAAGCTCCGTACGGGGCGGCCCACCGGCACGTCCTAGAAGGACGCGTTCTCCCGGTACGTCCCCCACTCCTCGCGCAGCGCGTTGCAGATCTCGCCCAGGGTCGCCTCGGCGCGCACCGCGTCCAGCATCGGCGGGATCATCGACTCGCCCGAGCGCGCGGCCGCCAGCATGGCGTCCAGCCCGGCCCGCACCGCCGCCTCGTCCCGGGCCTCCTTGCGCTCGCGCAGCACCCGCACCTGCTCGCGTTCGACCTCGTGGCTGACCCGCAGGATCTCCAGTTCGGGGGTGACGCTGCGCGGGTGGCAGTTGACGCCGACCACGCGCTTGTCCCCCTTCTCCACCGACTGCTGGTACTGGAAGGCCGCCTCGGCGATCTCGCCGGTGAACCAGCCCTCCTCGATCCCGCGCAGGATGCCGGAGGTGATCGGGCCGATCCCGTGGTCCTCGCGGCCCTTGTCGAGGATCCGCTGGAAGATCGCCTCGGCCTGCTGCTCGATCCGGTCGGTGAGCGCCTCGACGTACCAGGAACCGCCCAGCGGGTCGGCCACGTTGGCGACGCCGGTCTCCTCCATCAGCACCTGCTGGGTGCGCAGGGCGATCTCGGCGGCCTGCTCGGAGGGCAGCGCCAGGGTCTCGTCCAGGGCGTTGGTGTGCAGCGAGTTGGTGCCGCCGAGCACCGCGGACAGCGCCTCCACGGCGGTGCGGACCACGTTGTTGTACGGCTGCTGCGCGGTCAGCGAGACGCCGGCGGTCTGGGTGTGGAAGCGCAGCCACTGCGCCTTGTCGGTCTTGGCGCCGAAGCGGTCGCGCATCCAGCGGGCCCAGATCCGGCGCGCGGCGCGGAACTTGGCGATCTCCTCGAAGAAGTCCAGGTGCGCGTCGAAGAAGAAGGACAGGCCGGGCGCGAAGACGTCCACGTCCAGGCCCCGGGACAGGCCCAGTTCGACGTAGGCGAAGCCGTCGGCGAGGGTGTACGCGAGCTCCTGCGCGGCCGTCGCCCCGGCCTCGCGGATGTGGTAGCCGGAGACGGACAGCGGCTTGTACGCGGGGATGCCCTGGGCGCAGTACGCCATCAGGTCGCCGATCAGCCGCAGGTGCGGCTCGGGGGCGAAGAGCCACTCCTTCTGGGCGATGTACTCCTTGAAGATGTCCGTCTGCAGGGTGCCGTTGAGCACCGCCGGGTCGACGCCCTGGCGCTCGGCGGCGACCAGGTACATGCAGAAGATCGGGACGGCCGGGCCGCTGATCGTCATCGAGGTGGTGACCTCGCCGAGCGGGATGCCGTTGAACAGCGCCTCCATGTCGGCGGCCGAGTCGATGGCGACGCCGCAGTGGCCCACCTCGCCGAGCGACTTGGCGTCGTCGGAGTCGTAGCCCATCAGGGTGGGCATGTCGAAGGCGACCGAGAGGCCGCCGCCGCCCGCCTCCAGGATCATCCGGTAGCGCTCGTTGGTCTGCTGCGCGTTGCCGAAGCCGGCGAACTGGCGGATGGTCCAGGTGCGGCCCCGGTAGCCGGTCGGGTGCAGCCCTCGGGTGAAGGGGTACTCGCCCGGCCAGCCGATCCGCTCGAAGCCCTCGACGGCCTGCCCGGGGGCGGGCCCGTACATCGGCTCGACCTCGTCGCCGGACAGGGTGGTGAAGTCCGCGTCCCGCTTGCGGGCGCTGTCGTACCGCTGCTGCCAGCGCTGCCGTCCGCGCTCGATCTCCTCGGCGTCCATGACCCCGAACTCCGCTCCGTACGGCCGCCACGGCACCGGGGCGGCACAGCTATTAGGACGTCCTACTAATTTACTCGGGCGTCCTAGTAGCTGTCGATGGATGCCGGGGTCGAAACGCCGGGGGCCGCAAACGCACAGCGCCCCTTCCCCCGCGGGGGGAAGGGGCACTCGCCGGGGCGTCGGATCAGACGCCGGCGGGCTGGCGGGCGTCGCCGCCGGCCGGGAGCCGCTCGGCGGCCTCGCGGACCACCTTGCGCTCGAAGACGAAGGAGGCGAACGGGATGCAGCCGGCGGCCAGGGTCAGGATCATCCGGCCGAGCGGCCACTTCAGCTTCTGCCCGAGCAGGAAGGTCACCACGAAGTACCCGATGTACAGGTAGCCGTGCAGCATCGCGACGTACGTGGTCAGGTCCTCGGCCGCGTCGAAGCCGTACTTCGCGACCATGAAGCCGCAGAACACCAGCAGGGCCACACCGGTCGCAATGGCCAGGGCCCGGTACCAGCCCAGCAGGGGGGTCGCCTTCATACTCTTCATCGCCTCGTTCGGCAGGGATCGACCGGTACGCCCGGATCCGCGCACCGCTCCCACGAGGGTAGCCGTCCTCACGGCCGCTCCGGCGCAGCCCCCTCGCCGCGGTCGTCGGTGAAGTCGCCGGCGGCGATCCGCAACGGCCTGAGCAGTTCGAACACCTGCCGACACTGCTCGGTGTCGTACTCCTCCAGCCCGAACTCCATCGCCATGAGTTCCCGGGTGGCCTCCTCGACCGTCTCGCGGCCGCGGCCGGTGATCGCGGCGAGCACGCCGCGGCCGTCCAGCGGGTTGGGGCGGCGGGCGACCAGGCCGGCCCGCTCCAGCCGGTCGACGGTGTTGGTGACGCTGGTCGGGTGGACCATGAGCCGCTCGCCGATCTTGGACAGCGAGAGCTCGCCGGTCCGGCTGAAGGTCAGCAGCACCAGCGCCTCGTACCGGGCGAAGGTCAGCCCGTACGGCTTGAGCACCGCGTCGACCCGGGAGAGCAGGATCTGGTGGGCTCGCATGATCGAGGTGATCGCCGCCATCGAGGGGACCCCGCCCCAGCGGCGGGTCCAGAGCTCGTCGGCGCGGGCGATCGGGTCGAAGTCGAGGGCTAGGGGCTTGGGCACCTCCTTACCGTACCGGCGGACGGGACGGGCGCTACCAGCCGTCCTGATGGTGGACAAGCGCGACGCGTGGCGGGAACCCGCCAAAAGGGCGGCCAGGTCCATACCAGGACATTGCACCGGTGTGAATGCACGGCAACGGGAGCGGGGCGCAGCGGAGTTGACGGCCGATCGGTCCGCAGCCGCACTATCAGGCCTCGGTTCGGATGGTAACCCGCTGAAAGGCAGGGTGATTCGCACCTTTTGTCCGCCCGTTCACAATCCTTCCGGCTGGCGGGACTTGGCCAATTCATGAGCAAGACCTGTCATTTGATTTGCTCGATTGTCATGCTTTCCGCCAACCCCGTCCGGTAGCCACCACCCCCACCCACCGGTGGCTCGCCGCTCGACCGCACGGGGTCCGCACGTCAGCGCCCGTCCCGCCCCTCAGGTGCCGACCCCGGCCCCCGGGACGAGGCGCGACCGCCCACACGCGGTTACCCGGAAGGACTCGTCCGTGAAGCGAAAGCTCGCAGCAGTCGCCGTACTCTCCGCCACCGCCCTGCTCACCGGCGTCGTCCAGGTGAGCACCGCCGCCCAGGCCAGCCCGATCCCCGCGGCGCAGGCGCAGGCCGCCGAGCAGCACGCGGCGGCGCTCGCCCTGGCGGGCGGCCAGTCCGGCCCGCTGGCGAAGGCCCTCGCCCTCGGCGGCCAGGAGCAACTGGTGGCGAAGGACGCCGTGGTGGACCAGGACGGCACCCGGCACCTGCGCTTCGAGCGCACCTACGCCGGACTGCCCGTGCTCGGCGGCGACCTGGTCGTCCACCAGAACGCCCGCGGCGCGGTGCAGTCGGTCGACAAGGCGATCTCCGCACAGGTGAGCCTGTCGAGCCTGGCCCCGCAGATCCCGGCCGACAAGGCCGCCGCGCAGGCCACCGGCGCCGTCCAGGCCACCGTCGGCGTCGCCGCGGACAAGGACGAGTCCCCGCTGGCGGCCGTGCACCAGACCGGCAAGGCCGAGCTGGTGGTCTGGGCGAGCGACGGCAACCCGCGCCTGGCGTACCGGACCACCGTCGAGGGCGTGCGCGCCGACGGCACCCCCAGCAGCCAGCTGCTGGTCACCGACGCCGCCACCGGCCAGGTGCTGTCCACCCACGAGCAGGTGCAGACCGCCTCCGGCACCGGCAAGGGCGTCTTCGTCGGCAGCGTCCCGCTGACCACCACCCAGAGCGGCACCTCGTACCAGCTGAAGGACGCCACCCGCGGCGGCCAGTCGACCGTCAACCTGAAGAACAAGACCTCCGGCACCGGCACGCTGGTCGCCAACTCGACCAACGCCTTCGGCAACGGCCTGGCCTCCAACAGCGAGTCCGCCGCCGTGGACGCCCAGTACGGCGCGGCCGCCACCTGGGACTTCTACAAGAACACCTTCGGCCGCAACGGCATCAAGAACAACGGCGTCGGCGCGACCAGCCGGGTGCACTACGGCTCCAACTACGTGAACGCGTTCTGGAGCGACGCCTGCTTCTGCATGTCCTACGGCGACGGCAGCGGCAACACCCACCCGCTCACCGAGATCGACGTGGCCGGCCACGAGATGAGCCACGGCGTCACCTCCGCCACGGCGAACCTCAACTACTCCGGCGAGTCCGGCGGCCTCAACGAGGCCACCTCCGACATCTTCGGCACCATGGTCGAGTTCTACGCCAACCTGCCCTCCAACCCGCCGAACTACTGGATCGGCGAGCTGATCAACCTGAACGGCGACGGCAGCCCGCTGCGCTACATGGACAAGCCCAGCAAGGACGGCGCCTCGGCGGACTCCTGGTACTCGGGCGTCGGCAACCTCGACGTCCACTACTCCTCGGGCATCGCCAACCACTTCTTCTACCTGCTGTCCGAGGGCAGCGGTGCGAAGAGCATCAACGGCTTCAGCTACAACAGCCCGACCTCCAACGGCTCGGCCGTCACCGGCATCGGCCGGGACAAGGCCGCGCAGATCTGGTACCGCGCGCTGACCGTCTACTTCACCTCCACCACCAACTACGCGAGTGCCCGCACCGGCACCCTGAAGGCCGCCTCCGACCTGTACGGCGCCACCAGCGCCGAGTACAAGGCGGTTGCGGCCGCGTGGAGCGGCGTCAACGTCAACTGACGTACGGCGCACGGTGACAGGACGTCCGGGGCCTCCGCGGAAGGCGGTCCCGGACGTCCGCACACCCCCTTGCGCGCCTACCCTCCCCCGCATGCCCGCTCCGCTCCCCGGGTGGCGAAGTCCCGCCAGCCGGACGAACCGCCCGTAGCGGGCACTGGGCGGCAGCCGAACCATCCGCACCAGCACTGGCGGATCCCGGCCAATTCCTGTCCGTGGTCTGTCATTTCCTGCCATCGATTGTCATGCTTCTGCCCAAGCCCCGTCCGACATCCGCCACCCCCACCCATCGACGGATCGTCAGGTACCGCACGGGAGCAGCACGTCCGCGCCCTACCGCCCCAACGGCGCCAACCCCGGCGCCCCGGTACGCGGCGCAACCGCGCGCACACGCGGTTTCGTGGAAGGAACCCCCGCACGTGAAGCGAAAGCTGACAGCCGGCGCCGTACTCTCCTCCACCGCCCTGCTCGCCGGCGTGATCCAGATCGCCATCGTCCCCGCCGCCCAGGCCGCCGCCCCGTCGCCGGAGCAGCAGCGCGCGGCGCTGCTCGCGGTGGCCGCCGGGCAGAGCAGCCCGGTCGCCCAGGCCCTGGCCCTCGGCGGCCAGGAGCGGCTGGTGGTCAAGGACGTCGTCGCGGACGCCAACGGCGAACGCCACCTGCGCTACGAGCGGACCTACGCCGGCCTGCCGGTGCTCGGCGGCGACCTGGTCGTCCACCAGCGCGCCGACGGCTCGGTGGACTCGGTCGACCGGGCCTTCGACGGCAGCCTGTCGCTGCCGAGCCTGGCCCCGGGCCTCGCCGCCGGGCAGGCGGCCGAGCGGGCCACCGCCGCGGTGCGGGCGACCGTCGGAACGGCCGCCGACGAGGACGAGGCGGCGCTCAGCCGGGTCGACGGCGCGGGCGCGGCCGAGCTGGTGGTGTGGGCGGCCGACGGCGCGCCGCGGCTGGCCCACCGCACGGTGGTCCGCGGCGAGCGGGCCGACGGCACCCCGAGCAGCCAGCAGGTCGTCACCGACGCCGCCACCGGCGAGGTGCTGTCCACCCGCGAGCAGGTGCAGACCGCGACCGGCACCGGCAAGGGCGTCAACGTCGGCACCGTCACGCTGACCACCACCCAGAGCGGCTCGACCTACTCGCTGAAGGACGCCACGCGCGGCGGCCAGTCCACCACCGACCTCAAGGGCGCCACCTCGGGCAACGGCACGCTGTTCGCCAAGACCAGCAACTCCTGGGGCAACGGCCTGGCCTCCAACCGCGAGTCCGCCGCCGTGGACGCCCAGTACGGCGCCGCGGCCACCTGGGACTACTACAAGAACACCTTCGGCCGCAACGGCATCAAGAACAACGGCGTCGGCGCCGCCAGCCGCGTCCACTACGGCTCCAACTACGTCAACGCGTTCTGGGACGACTCCTGCTTCTGCATGACGTACGGGGACGGCTCCGGCAACACCAACCCGCTGACCGCGATCGACGTCTCCGGCCACGAGATGACCCACGGCGTCACCTCCGCCACGGCGAACCTCAACTACTCCGGCGAGTCCGGCGGCCTCAACGAGGCCACCTCCGACATCTTCGGCACCATGGTCGAGTGGTCGGCCAACCTGCCCGCGGACCCGCCGGACTACCTGATCGGCGAGAAGCTCAACATCTTCGGCAACGGCAAGCCGCTGCGCTACATGGACAAGCCCTCCAAGGACGGCAGCTCCGCGGACTCCTGGTACTCGGGCGTCGGCAACCTCGACGTCCACTACTCCTCGGGCATCGCCAACCACTTCTTCTACCTGCTGTCCGAGGGCAGCGGCGCCAAGGTGGTCAACGGGGTCAGCTACAACAGCCCGACCTCCAACGGCTCGACGGTCACCGGCATCGGCCGGACCAAGGCGGCCGCGATCTGGTACCGCGCGCTGACCGTCTACATGACCTCCACCACCAACTACAAGGCCGCCCGCACGGCGACCCTGAAGGCCGCGACCGACCTGTACGGCGCCACCAGCACCGAGTACAAGACCGTGGCGGCCGCGTGGAGCGGCGTCAACGTCAACTAGCCACCCCTAGCCACCCCCGGTAAGAAACGGCGACAGGCTGCCGCGGCCCTTTGGGAGAGGAGGCCGCGGCAGCCTGTCGACCGTCGCGCAGTGGGGGTGCGTCCCTACGCGGTGGCCGGCTTCAGCTCACCGCGCTCCTCCTTGGCGAGCATCCGCTCGGCGAAGAAGCCGCCGGTGGGCAGCACCGAGAGGACGAACAGCAGCACGCCGCGCTTGGCGTCCCACTTCTGCGCCTGCCAGGCCTGGATCCAGAAGACGACGTACAGGATGAACAGGATCCCGTGGACCATGCCCATCACCGGGACGCCGTCGAAGGACGTGGTCCGCTTCAGCACGGAGCAGATCAGCAGCAGGATGAACGAGACCCCTTCGGGGCCGGAGACCAGGCGCAGGCGGTGGACGGCGCTGCTGTTCACGATGGGTACCTCAATACGGGGGTCGGCGGCGGACCTGCTTGTGAAGCGACTCACAAGCCTTCCGGCCATTATCACCGAGCACCTGTCCGAAGCCCCGGCCGGGGTGGGCACCGTGCCCGACGTCACAGCCGCCGTGTCCGGCCCCGGCGCCACGGCCGTCGCGCCCGACCCCACGGCCGTCGTGTCCGTGTCACAGCTGTGCGCCAGAACCCGGCGGGTCGCGCCGGCCCGTCACCCGCTGCCCCTATCCTGCTGCCCGCGCCCGACGCACCGGGCGCCGTAGACATCGGACGACCGGGGGTAGCGACCACATGTTCAAGCGGGACTGGGACCGAAGGACCTGCGCCAAGCGCGGCCACACCACCTACGCACCGACCGAGCCCGAGCTGGCCGCCCGGCTGCACGCCGCGACCGCCCTCGGCGACGCCTGGCGCTGCCTGCGCTGCGGCGACTTCGCACTCGGCGCCCCGCACGGCTCCGGCCCGGCGCAGGACGCCCCGCTGGTGCCGCGCGGCAAGGCGCTGCGGGACCTCTTCATCCTGCGCTTCCTCGCCGTCGAGCGGGTGCTGCGCGGCCTGCTGATCATCATCGTGGCCTGGGCCGTCTGGAAGTTCTCCAACAGCCAGGACGCCGTGCACCGGGTGTTCGACGAGAACCTGTCGGTCTTCCGGCCGGTCACCGACCACTTCCACTGGGACCTCGAACACTCCCCGATCGTCGACACCATCCGCAAGACCTTCGACTACAGGAAGAGCACCCTGCTGATCGTCGCGGGCGCGCTGGTGGCCTACGCGCTGATCGAGATCGTCGAGGCGGTCGGCCTCTGGCTGGGCAGGCGCTGGGCCGAGTACCTCACCGTCGTGGCCACCGCCGCCTTCCTGCCGCTGGAGGGCTACGAGCTGAGCGAGCACGTCAGCGCCGTGAAGATCGGCACGCTGGTGCTGAACATCGCCGCGGTGCTCTGGATCATGCTGTCCAAGCGGCTGTTCGGGCTGCGCGGCGGTGTGGTGGCCTTCGAGGCGGAGCGCCACTCGGCCTCGCTGCTGGAGGTCGAGGAGGCGGCCGGCGCCGTCCCGCACGCCGCTCGGGGGGCGCACGCGCGGGCGTGACCGGCGCGTTTGTCGCAGACCGGTACCAGTTCCGCCCCCGCCCCTCCCCCTGCACCGGCCGCGCCCGCTAGATTGCGGCCGTGGCACAGTTCAGACTCCAGGGATCCCGGGTACTCGCCGTCGAGTTGGCCGGCGAGGCCGTCAAGGCCAGACACGGCTCGATGGTCGCCTACACCGGCCAGATGAGCTTCAAGAAGCTGACCGGCGGCGGGGACGGCCTGCGCGGCATGGTCGCCCGCCGGCTCACCGGCGAGCAGATGACCGTCATGGAGGTGAAGGGCCAGGGCACCTGCTACTTCGCCGACAAGGCCACCGAGATCAACCTGGTCCGGCTGAACGGCGAGACGCTGTTCGTCGAGGCGGACAACCTGCTCTGCACGGAGGGCTCGCTGCGCACCGGCACCACCTTCACCGGACTCAACGGCATGTCCTCCGGCAACGGCCTCTTCACCACCAAGGTGGAGGGCCACGGCTGGGCCGCCGTCACCTCGAACGGGCCCGCGATCATCCTGCGGGTCGGCCAGGGCCAGCCGCTGCGGGTGGACCCGGGCGCCTACGTGGCGCACACCGGCAGCCTGCACCGCAGCCTGAAGTCGGGCGCGGGCTGGACCACGGTGATCGGCGAGGGCGGCGGCGAGGCCGTCCAGGTGGAGTTCACCGGAGAGGGCCTGGTGTACGTGCAGCCGTCGGAGAAGGTCACCATCGGGGGCGACGTCTGATGGGCTTCACGAAGATCAACGGCAAGATGGTCGAGGCCGTGGTGCTGCCCGGACAGCGGCTGTTCAGCCAGCGCGGCGCGATGCTCGCGTACACCGGGGACGTCCGCTTCACGCCGAACATCACCGGCGGGCAGGGCGGCGTGATGTCGATGATCGGCCGCCGGGTGGCCAACGAGGACACCCCGCTGATGACCGTCGAGGGCCAGGGCCGGGTGATGTTCGGCCACGGCGGCCACCACGTGCACGTGATCGACCTGGCCGGCGACACCCTGTACGTCGAAGCGGACCGGTTGCTGGCCTTCGAGGGCACGCTGCGCCAGTCCACCATGTTCATGGGCTCGCAGGGCGGGGTGATGGGCATGGTCCGCGGCCAGGTCACCGGCCAGGGCCTGTTCACCACCCAGCTGGACGGCAAGGGCTCGGTCGCGGTGATGGCGCACGGCGGCGTCTTCGAGCTGCCGATCGTCCCGGGCCAGCCGGTGCACGTCGACCCGCAGGCGTACGTGGCGCACCGTGGCCAGGTGCAGAACAAGCTGTCCACGGCGCTGGGCTGGCGCGACATGATCGGCCGCGGCTCCGGCGAGGCCTTCCAGCTGGAGCTGTCCGGACAGGGCGCGGTGTACGTCCAGGCGAGCGAGGAGAAGCTCTGATGTCCTACCCGCCGCAGCCGCCGTACGGGCAGTCGCCGTACGACCAGCCGACCCAGCCCGGCTTCGCCGCCCCTCCCCCTCCGGGCTACGCGCCGCCGCCCGGCCAGGGCCACCCGCCCGCGCAGGGCTACCCCCAGCAGGGCTACCCCCAGCAGGGCGGCTACCCGCCGCCGCCTCCCCCGCAGCAGCCCCAACAGGCCTACGCCCAGGAGCAGTTCGGCGGCCCGCAGGCCCCGCTGCCGAACGCGCACGGCGGCTCCGGCCCGGTGGTGCACGACGCGTACAGCCTGCCTGTGAACGACAACGTCAACCCGTACGCCTACTCGGTCGACCTGAACGGCTCGTACTTCCTGCAGAAGGGCAAGATGGTCGCCTACTACGGCGACATCACCTTCAAGGGCGTCGGCGCCGGCATGCTGGACCGGGTGATCGGCCAGCACTTCAACTCGCCGATGCACGCGGCGGACTGGGTCGTCGCCCAGGGCCGCGGCAAGCTGCTGCTGGCCGACCGGGCCTTCGACCTCAACTCCTACGACCTGGACGACGGCAACCTGACCGTCCGCTCGGGCAACCTGCTGGCCTTCGACCCGTCGCTGCGGCTCAAGCAGTCGATCATCCCGGGCTTCCTGACCCTGATCGGCACCGGGAAGTTCGTCGCCGCCTCCAACGGGCCGGTGCACTTCGTCGAGCCGCCGATCCGGGTGGACCCGCAGGCGCTGGTCGGCTGGGCGGACTGCCCGGCGCCGTGCCACCACTACGACCACGACTACATGCACGGGCTGATCGGCGGCATCCGGCGGCTGACCGGGCTGGGCGGGGCCTCCGGCGAGGAGCACCAGTTCGAGTTCATCGGCGCCGGCCAGGTGCTGCTGCAGTCCAGCGAGAAGCTGATGGCCGAGCGGTCGGTGGGCCAGGTGGACGCCGAGGCGGGCGTGCCGGTGGGCGGGGTGCCGTCCCAGCCGGCGGCGTCGGGCCACGGCGGGGGCAACCTCAACGTGCCGGGCCTCGGCAATCTGGGCGATCTGGGGCGACGTTTCGGCCTGTAAACTTGTACAATATTGAACTAAATAGGGTATGCTGAGCCCATGGATACGCACACGATCAACACTGCGGACACCCCTCCGTCACAGCCCGAGGAGGAGACTCCCTGGCTGACCGCCAGGGAGCAGCGGATGTGGCGCGCCCATCTGGAGGTCGCCAAGCTGCTGGAGTACCAGCTCAGCCGCGAACTCCAGCCGCACAACCTGGCGATCAACGACTACGAGATCCTGGTCGTGCTCTCCGAGGCCCCCGACCGCCGGATGCGGATGACCGACCTCGCCACCGCCACCCTCCAGTCCAAGAGCCGGCTCTCGCACCAGATCACCCGGATGGAGAACGCCGGCCTGGTGCTGCGCCAGGAGTGTCCCGGCGACCGCCGCGGCCTCTACGCCCACCTCACCGAGCACGGCTGGGACACCATGCAGCGGGTCGCCCCCGACCACGTGCGCAGCGTCCGGGCCCACTTCATCGACCGCTTCACCCAGGAGCAGCTCGACGCCATGTACGAGGCCCTCGCCCCGGTCGCCGAACACCTGCGCGGCCTCCGCGGCCGTGCCTGACGCGCCGCCGCCCCCCAGCACACCAGGGCCGGCCCCACCGGGGGCCGGCCCTGCACCGTCCTCAGGCGCGGGTGAGGCCGGCCACGAGTTCGTCGGCCGCGCCGTACGGGTCCAGTTCGCCCGCCACCACCCGCTCGGCCAGGCCGGCCAGGTGGCGGTCCCCGCGCAGGTCGCCGATCCGGGTGCGCAGTTCGGCCAGCGCGATCGCCTCGATCTCGTCGGAGGCCCGGCGGCGGCGGCGCGCCGCCAGTTCGCCGTGCTCCTCCAGCCAGGCGCGGTGCTTCTCCAGCGCCTCGACCAGCTCGTCGACGCCCTCGCCGCGGGCGGCGACGGTCTTGACGATCGGCGGGCGCCAGTCCCCCGCCCCGCGGGCCTCGCCGAGGCCGAGCATGTGGTTGAGCTCGCGCGCGGTGGCGTCGGCGCCGTCCCGGTCGGCCTTGTTGACCACGAAGACGTCGCCGATCTCCAGGATCCCGGCCTTGGCGGCCTGGATGCCGTCGCCCATGCCGGGGGCGAGCAGCACCACGGTGGTGTCGGCCTGGGCGGCGATCTCCACCTCGGACTGGCCCACCCCGACGGTCTCGACCAGGATCACGTCGCAGCCGGCCGCGTCCAGCACCCGCAGGGCCTGCGGGGCCGTCCAGGACAGCCCGCCGAGGTGGCCGCGGGTGGCCATCGAGCGGATGAACACCTCGGGGTCGGTGGCGTGGTCCTGCATCCGGACCCGGTCGCCGAGCAGCGCGCCGCCGGAGAACGGCGAGGACGGGTCGACGGCCAGCACCCCGACCCGCTTGCCGAGCCGCCGGTAGGCGGAGACCAGCGCCGAGGTGGAGGTGGACTTGCCGACCCCGGGCGAGCCGGTCAGGCCCACCGTGTAGGCCTGCCCGGTGTACGGCGCGAGCGCGGCCATCGCCTCGCGCAGTTGCGGGGCGGCGTTCTCGACCAGCGTGATCAGCCGGGCGACCGCCCGCGGCCGGCCCGCCCGGGCCTGTTCGACCAGCGTGGCGACATCGATCATCGGGAGCTCCTAGCGCGGATGCCTTCGGGGCTGCGGCGCCGCTCGTGGCGGTCCGCAGCCCCGAAGGCATGTCAGCTGATCAGGCCTTCGGGCTGGCGTCCTTGGGGACGCGCACGATCAGGGCGTCGCCCTGGCCGCCGCCGCCGCACAGCGCGGCCGCGCCGACCCCGCCGCCGCGCCGCTGGAGCTCCAGCGCCAGGTGCAGCACCACGCGGGCGCCGGACATCCCGATCGGGTGGCCGAGCGCGATCGCGCCGCCGTTGACGTTGACGATGTCCGAGGAGACGCCCAGGTCCTTGGTCGACTGGTGGGCGACGGCCGCGAACGCCTCGTTGATCTCGATCAGGTCGAGGTCGGAGACCTCTAGGCCCTCCTTGGCCAGCGCGTGCCTGATCGCGTTGGACGGCTGCGACTGCAGCGAGTTGTCCGGGCCCGCCACGTTGCCGTGCGCGCCGATCTCGGCGATCCAGCTCAGGCCCAGCTCCTCGGCCTTGGCCTTGCTCATCACGACCACCGCGGCGGCGCCGTCGGAGATCTGCGAGGAGGTGCCGGCCGTGATCGTGCCGTCCTTGGCGAACGCCGGACGCAGCTTGGCCAGGCCCTCGACGGTGGTGTCCGCGCGGATGCCCTCGTCCTGGCCGAACAGCACCGGCTCGCCCTTGCGCTGCGGGATCGCGACCGGGGTGATCTCGGCGTCGAAGACGCCGTCGGCCTGCGCCTTGGCGGCCCGCTGGTGGGAGGCCGCGGCGATCTCGTCCTGCACCTCGCGGGCGATGCCCAGCCGGGTGTTGTGCTTCTCGGTGGACTCGCCCATCGGGATGTTCTCGTAGGCGTCGGTGAGGCCGTCGTGGGCCATCGAGTCAAGCATCCCGATCGCGCCGTACTTGTAGCCCTCGCGGGACTTCGGCAGCAGGTGCGGGGCGTTGGTCATCGACTCCTGGCCGCCGGCCACCACGACGTCGAACTCGCCGGCCCGGATCAGCTGGTCGGCCAGCGCGATGGCGTCCAGGCCGGAGAGGCAGACCTTGTTGATGGTGAGCGCCGGGACGCTCATCGGGATGCCGGCCCGGACGGCGGCCTGGCGGGCCGGGATCTGGCCGGCGCCGGCCTGCAGCACCTGGCCCATGATCACGTACTGGACCTGCTCACCCGTGATGCCGGCCCGCTCCAGCGCGGCCTTGATCGCGAAGCCGCCGAGGTCGGCACCGGAGAAGCCCTTGAGGGAACCGAGCAGGCGACCCATCGGGGTCCGCGCACCGGCAACGATCACAGAGGTGGTGTTGGTCATGGGACGAGCCCCTTCGCACGTCGTGGCCAGGTGAGGATGCGCTCAATGTACTGACCTGTTACCCGCCCGTCACCGGAGCGACGGTGTGATCGAGCGCACTGGCACCTTCCAGTCAACACCGTGTCAACGCGGCCCGGGTGAACCCTGGCGCCCGCCCCGGGTGAGCCCCCGGCGTGCGGCCCGGGGCAACCCCCGGCGTGTGAGCAGACTCGCACGTCCGGCGCTGGCGCCGGTCAGCAGCGATGCGCTGCACTGGTGCCACCTGGTTCCCGAGGTACCCAACCCGCCCCCGGAGGTCGCCGTGCTGACCCGTATCGACCACATCGGCATCGCCTGCCGCGACCTCGACAAGACGGTCGAGTTCTACCGCGCCACCTACGGCTTCGAGGTGTTCCACACCGAGGTCAACGAGGAGCAGGGCGTCCGCGAGGCCATGCTCAAGATCAACGACACCGGCGACGGCGGCGCCTCCTACCTCCAGCTGCTGGAGCCCACCCGGCCCGACTCGACCGTCGCCAAGTGGCTGGAGAAGAACGGCGAGGGCGTGCACCACATCGCCTTCGGCACCGCCGACGTGGACGGCGACGCCGAGGCCGTCCGGGCCAAGGGCGTGCGGGTCCTCTACGACCAGCCCCGGATCGGCTCGATGGGTTCGCGGATCACCTTCCTGCACCCCAAGGACTGCGGCGGCGTCCTGACCGAGCTGGTCACCTCCGCCGAACCGGGCCTCCACGACGCCCACTGACCCCCGCCAGGTGCCGCCCACGACCGGGCGGCACCCCCGAATCACCGGTCATGACCCGTCAGTAACCTCGTCCGACAGCCGGAAAACCACCACGCGGCCATTCCCCCGCAGTGCGCTCCCACTACAATGCCCAGGTGCGCGAAGGCTCCGGGGGACGGAGGCGACGGGCACGGCCGATGACAGGCCCGTCCACCCAGCGGTGGCCGGCCCGTCGCAGGGGAGTCCACAACGCGGGCACGGCTGAACAGTCGCAACACTGATCTGTCACCATTCTCCACAAGGCAAGAGTTCGCCCAGGAGTCCACCCGGACGGGGGAACGCGGCATCACCGCGCTTCCACGCCCAGGGCTCCGACGACCGCGGCGGGCGGCCCCGGCTTGACCGGCGGGCCGTCCACCGGCTGCGGATGCAAGGAGCCAGTCGGACCAGTACCCGGACAACGGGTGCCCTGGACCGGCCGGGTCGAGGACGCGACCAGGAGATGGATGGGACCGCGGAGTGCGGGGCAACGACCGCTACGAGGTTGACGATCACCTCTCCCAGTTCGAGGCCGAGATGGGTCGGACTCGAAAGGAGCGGGACAAGGCAGCCGAGCATGCCGAGGACCTCGCCTACCAGGTGGAGGTGCTCCGGGCCAAGCTGCACGAATCCCGCCGCATGCTCGCCCAACCGCGCGCCTTCGACGCCGTCTCCGGCCAGGCCGAGCAGATGCTCCGCACTGCCGAGATGCAGGCCCAGCAGCTGCGCGCCGACGCCGAGCGCCAGCTGCGCGACTCCCAGGCCGCCACCCAGCGGATCATGGCCGAGGCCGCCGAGCGCACCGCCCGACTGGAGGCCGAGCTCACCGCCCGCCGCCGCCAGCTGGAGGACGAGCTCACCGAGCTGCGCCGCACCGCCGAGCAGCACGTCAACGGCTGGGCCGAGCAGACCAGGACCGGCTCCGAGCAGGAGGCCCAGCGCCTGCTCCAGGACGCCCGCGTCGAGGCCGAGCGCATGGTCGCCGCCGCCCGCGCGGAGGCCGTCGCGCTCTCCGACCAGGCCCGCGCCCAGACCGCCGCCGACGTCGACGCCGCCCGCGGCGAGGCCCAGGCCGCCGCCGAGGCCGCCATCCAGCGGGCCCAGAGCGACGCCGAGCGTCTGCTGCGCGCCGCCTCCGAGCACGCCCAGCAGGCCGGCGCCCAGGCCGCCGCCGACGTGGACGCCGCCCGCGGCGAGGCCCAGCAGCAGCTGGCCGCCGCGCACGCCGCCGCCGAGCAGCAGCTCGCCGTCGCGAAGGGCGAGATCGGCCGGCTCAAGGAGCAGGCCTCCGCCGAGCAGATCCGGGCCGAGCAGCAGCTCGCCCACGCCCAGGCCGAGATAGAGCGGCTGCGTGCCGAGGCGATCGCCGAGGCCGAACGCACCCGCCGCGAGTCCGCCGAGCTGCGGGCCCAGGCCGAACAGGCCGCCGAACAGCTCCAGGCCGACGCCGAGGCCGCCGCCGAACGCAAGGCCGCCGACGGCGAGGCCGCCAACGAGCAGCGCTCGCAGACCGCCCGGGCCGAGGTCGCCCGGATGGTCGCCCACGCCACCAAGGAGGCCGAGGCGATCCGCGCCGAGGCCACCACCAGGCAGGCCGAGGCGGAGGCCGCCAAGGCCGCCGCCGCCGAGGAGAGCGAACGGCTGCGGGCCACCGCCGAATCGGTGGCCGGCGAGCTGCGCGCCGAGGCCGAGGCCGCGATCGCCGAACTGCGCGCCCAGGCCGACCGGGACGTCGCCGAACTGCGCGCCCACGCCGAGGCCGAGGCCCAGCGGCTGCGCCACGCGGCCGAGGAGGAGGGCCGGGCGACCGGCGCCAAGGACGCCACCGTCCAGCTCGCCAAGGCCGCCAAGACCGCCGAGGAGATGCTCGGCCAGGCCAACCAGGACGCCGAGACCGCCCGCACCGAGGCCGCCACCGAGGCCGAGCGGATCCGCACCGAGGCCGCCGCCGAGGCGCAGCGCCTGCGCGAGCAGGCCCAGGCCGCCGTCGAGCAGGCCCAGAACGCCGCCCTCGACGACGCCGCCGCGATCCGCGAGCGGATCGAGCAGATGCAGGACGAGGCGGCCCGGCTGCGGGCCGAGGCCGAGGAGCTGCGCGCCCAGGCCGCCGCCGAGGCCGACCGGGTGCGCGGCGAGGCCCGCCGCCAGGCCGTCGTGCAGATCGAGGAGTCGGCGAAGAACGCCGAGGAACTGCTCACCAGGGCCAAGGCCGACTCCGACGAGCTGCGCGCGGGCGCCGCCGGGGAGATCGAGCGGCTGCGCGCGCAGGCCCAGGAACAGGCCGCCGAGACCCAGGGCCGGGCCGAGCAGACCCTCGCCCGGGCCCGTAGCGAGGCCGAGAAGACCACCACCGCCGCCGAGCAGCAGGGCCAGGACGCCCTCGCCGCCGCCAAGGCCGCGGCCGCCGAGAACCGTGCCGCCGCCGAGCGCGAGACCGCCGAACTCCGCCGGGACGCGACCGAGTTCGACCAGCGGGTCCGGGCCGAGGCGAACGCCGCCGCGACCGCCCTCGGCACCGATGCGCAGGCCGAGGCGAACGCCGTCCGGGACGCCGCGGTGGCCGACGCCGAGCGCGTCCGCACCGAGGCCGACGCCGAGGCCGCCCGCACCCGCAGCGAGGCCGAGGCCGCCGCGAACACGCTGCGCGAGGAGAGCCGGCGCGAGCACGAGGAGGCCGCCGCCGGGCTGCACCGCGAACGCGAGGAGACCGCCGAGCAGCTGGCCGCCGCCCAGGCCGCCCACGAGCAGGCCGAGCAGACCGCGACCGAGCTGCGGGCCCTCGCCGAACGCGAGAGCGCCGAACTGCGCGAGCTCGCCGAGCGGGAGAGCGCCGAACAGCGCGAACTCGCCGACCGCGAAACCACCGAACAGCGCGAGCTGGCCGAACGGGAGACCGCCGAACAGCGCACCGCCGCCGAGGCGTACGCCGCCGACGTCCGGGCCAAGGCCGAACAGGCCGCCACCGAACTCACCGAACGCACCACCGCCGAGACCGCCGAACAGCGCGAGGCGACCGAACAGCACGTCACCGAACTGCGCGAGCTCGCCGAACGGGAGACCGCCGAACTGCGCGAGCTCGCCGAACGGGAGACCGCCGAACTGCGCGAGCTCGCCGACCGCGAGACCACCGAGCAGCGCACCGCCGCCGAGGCGTACGCCGCCGACGTCCGGGCCAAGGCCGAACAGGCCGCCACCGAACTCACCGAACGCACCGCCACCGAGACGACCGAACAGCGCGAGGCGACCGAACAGCACGTCACCGAACTGCGCGCCCTCGCCGAACGCGAGACCACCGAAAAGCGCGAGGCGACCGAGCAGCACGTCACCGAACTGCGCGCCGAAGCCGAGGAACTGCTGGAGGGCGCCCGGAGCGCCGCCGAGCAGCGCCGGGCCGAGGCCGCCCGGGACGCCAAGGCCGTACGGGAGAAGGCCGCCGCCGAGCTGGCGTTCGCCGCCGAGCAGGCCGAGACGGTCCGCGCCGAGGCCGGCCGCGAGCTGTCCGAGGCCCGCGCCACCGCCGACGGCATCCGGGCCGAGGCCACCGCCGTCCTGGAGCAGGCCCGGGTCGACGGCGAGGAGCTGGTCGCCGCCGCCGGCGTCGAGGGCGCCGCCCTGGTCGAGGCCGCCGAGGAGGAGGCCGCCGAGGTCCGCCAGTCGGTGGCCGGCATGCACGAGGCCGCCGCCGAGCAGATCGCCGAGCGGAAGGCCGCCGCCGAGCGGGAGGCCACCGAGGTCCGCGACCGGGCCGAGCAGGCCGCCGCCGAACTACGCGAGCTGGCCGAGCGCGAGACCGCCGAGCAGCGGGCCCTCGCCGACGCCGAGACCACCGCCCTGCGCGAACTCGCCGACGCCGAGACCACCGAGCAGCGGGCCCTCGCCGACCACGAGACCACCGAACTGCGCGCCCGCACCGACGCCGAGACCACCGCCCTACGCGAGCTGACCGACCGCGAACTGGCCGCCGAACGCGAGGCCCACGAGGCCGAGTTGGGCCATCAGCGCGCCGAGGCCCAGGCCTACGACGAGCACCTGCGGGCGGAGGCCGACGCCGTGCTGCACGCGGCCCGGGAGGGCGCCGGGCAGCTGCGCGCGGACGCCGAGGCCCAGGCCGTCCGGACGATGGCCGCCGCCGACGAGCGCTCGGCCGGCCTGGTCGCCGACGCCGAGGAGCTGGCCGCCGCCCTGCGCGCCGAGGCCGAGGAGTACGCGCTCGCCACCCGCACCCTCGCCGACGAGTACGACGCGGCCGCCCACAGCCGCGCCGACGCGTACGACGCGGAGACCCGGGAGGCCGCCGAGCAGTTCGACAAGGCCACCCGCGAGCAGGCCAACTCCGTCCTGGAGAAGGCCTTCGCGGATGCCGAGTCGCTCGGCGAGGACGCCCAGACCACCGCACTGGCCACCACCGCCGCCGCCGAGGAGCAGGCGGACGCGATGGTCGCCGCCGCCCGCAAGGAGGCCGACCGGCTGGTCGCCGCCGGCGAGGCGGCCGGCCAGGCCGAGGTGGAGAAGGGCCGCTCCGACGCCGACACGCTGCTCGCCGAGGCCCGCCGGGACTCCACCGCGATCCGCGAGCGCGCCGAAGAGTTGCGCGAGCGCACCGACGCCGAGGTGGAGGCGCTGCACGAGCGCGCCCGCAAGGAGAACGCGGCGGCCATGAAGTCGGCCGGCGAGCGGGTCGACGCCCTGGTGACGGCCGCTCAGGAGCAGCTGACCGAGGCCGAGGAGCAGGCGGTGGCCACCGTCGCCGAGGCCGAGGACCGGGCGGCGGCCCTGGTCGCGGCCGCCGAGGACCGCGCGGGCGAGCTCACCTCGGAGGCGTCCGCGGAGGCCAGCAAGGTCCGGATCTCGGCCGTCCGCAAGGCCGAGGGGCTGCTGAAGGAGGCGGAGACCAAGCTCTCCGACTCCACCAGCCGCGCCGAGGCGCTGATCGTCAAGGCCGAGGCCAGGCTCCAGTCGGCCGAGGCCGAGTCCGAGGAGCGGCTGGAGAACGCCGCCACCGAGGCGGAGAAGCGGCTGCAGGACGCCGACCGCAGCGCCGACGAGCAGGTCGAGCTGGCGAAGGCGGAGGCCGAGCGGCTGCTCGCCGAGGCGCAGGCCGAGGCGAAGCGGGTCACCGACGAGGGCCGGCGCGAGCTGGACGAGCTGGTGCGGCGGCGCAAGGACATCAACACCGAGATCTCCAGGGTGCAGGACGTGCTGTCCGCACTGGAGGCGTTCGAGGCACCGGCACCGGTCGCCCAGACCAACGGGGGAAGCAGCACCAAGAAGGACGGGGGTGCCAAGGCGGGTGCCGGAATTGGTTCCCCCCGGTCGGGTGGCAATCGCTCCAAGAACGCACCACCCGATTGAGCGGACATTGTCCGCGGGACGACGGCATCTCGCCGTCGACACTCCGGTACCGTGTCAGGATTCCCTCAACCACCTCAGCGGTTTGACGACAGGAAGCCCAGAACCCCATGAGCGACAGTCACTCCCCTCACGGCTTCGACCTGGTGCGCCGTGGGTACGAGCGCGCCCAGGTCGACGAGCGGATCACCAAGCTGGTGGCCGACCGTGACAGTGCCCTGACCCGGATCAGCGCGCTCGAGAAGCGCATCGAGGAGCTCCACCTGGAGACCCAGACCGCGCAGGCGGCGGTCACCGAGGCGGAGCCCTCGTACGCCGGTCTCGGCGCCCGGGTCGAGAAGATCCTGCGACTGGCCGAGGAGGAGGCCAAGGACCTGCGCGACGAGGCGCACCGCGCCTCCGAGCAGCACCGCGAGCTCGCCGAGGCCGCTGCCCAGCAGGTCCGCACCGAGGCCGAGAACTACGCCAAGGACCGCAAGGCCAAGGCGGAGGACGAGGGTCTGCGGATCGTCGACAAGGCCAAGAGCGACAGCGCCCAGCTGCGCGCCGAGGCCAACAAGGACGCCCAGAACAAGCGCGAGGAGGCGGACGCCCTCTTCGAGGAGACCCGCACCAAGGCCGCCCAGGCCGCGCTGGAGTTCGAGACCAACCTGGCCAAGCGCCGCGAGCAGTCCGAGCGTGACCTGGCCGCCCGTCAGGCCAAGGCCGAGAAGCGCCTGGCCGAGATCGAGCACCGGGCCGAGCAGCTGCGCCTGGAGGCCGAGAAGCTGCGCACCGACGCCGAGCGCCGCGCCCGCCAGACCGTCGAGACGGCGCAGCGCCAGTCCGAGGACATCGTGGCGGACGCCAACGCCAAGGCCGACCGGATCCGCAGCGAGTCCGAGCGCGAGCTGGCGGCGCTCACCAACCGCCGCGACAGCATCAACGCCCAGCTGACCAACGTCCGCGAGATGCTGGCGACGCTGACCGGCGCGGCCGTGGCCGCCGCCTCGCTGCCGGGCGACGACACCATGGGCGTGCCCGCCCAGCAGTCGCGCTGACGCCGCCGCCGGGCGCCTGCGCCCGGCGGTACGTGCGCAACGGACGGCACGTGCGGAACAGCAGACAGGCCCTCACCCACCCGGGTGAGGGCCTGCCGTCTTTCCACCGTCATCATCTCGGGTGACCTGGGTGAGCGGGCGTCACCTGGGGTAGGCCCCGTCGGGCCGCTGGTACCCGCTGCTGAGCTGGTTGCCCTCGTCGTCGGAGACGGTGCCGAACCACGAGGTGCACCAGACCGACACCGAGTCCGGCCAGTACTGAACCTCGAACGGGTGGCCGGAGCCGTGGTCGCCGTACGAGGTGACGATGAAGGTCTCGCCGGGGCGCAGCCAGTAGTCCTCGCCGAGCGGTTCCAGGGTCAGTTCGACCAGGCCCTCGCCGCGGTTGGTCACGGGCATCCGGCCGGTCACCTCCAGCGCCGAGAAGTCCCAGCCGGTCGCTTCCTCCCTCATCCGGCCGCCGCCCGGGCCAGCAGGTCGCGGACGGCGGTGTTGAACGCCTCCGGCGCCTCCAGGGCGCTCAGATGGCCCGCCCCGGGGATGACGGACAGTTCGGCGTCCGGCCGGGCCCGGAGCATCAGTTCGGCCTCCTCCGGCGCCACCAGGCCGTCCTGCGCGCCCGCGACGACGGCGGTGGGCACCCGCAGCCCGGCCAGCACGTCCAGCGCGTCCGGCCGGGCCGCCATGGCCCGCTGGGCCCAGGCGACGGCGGCCGGCGACGCGGCGGCGACCAGCGACCGCACCCGCTCCACCAGGTGCCGCGAGTCCGGCCCGAGCTGCCCGGCGGCGACCTCCTCGTCGAGCAGCAGTTGGACGCTGCCCCGGGCGGTGACGGCGGCCGCGATCCGCTCCCGGTTGGCCCGGACGGCGTCGGTGTCGGCGGTGGCGCGGGTGCTGGCCAGCAGCAGTCCGGCCAGCCGGTCCGGGTGGCGGCGGGCGAAGGCCAGCGCCACGTAGCCGCCCATGGAGAGCCCGCCGACCACCGCGCGTTCGATCCCGGCCGCGTCCAGCAGCAGGGCGAGGTCGTCGGCGACCAGGTCCAGCGAGGGTTCGTCGGTCCCCAGCTCGGTGCCGCCGAAGCCGCGCTGGTCCGGGGCGAGCACCCGGGCCTCGTCGCCGGTCAGACCGGGCAGCGCGTCCAGTTGGGCGGACCACATCGAGGCGTTCAACGGAAAGGCGTGCAGCAGTACGAGGGGTGTTCCGGTGCCGCTCTCGCGGACGGACACTGCGGAGGGGGGCTGGGTCATGGGCCCACCGTATTCCGGCACGCCCGGCGGGCCCACTCAGCGGGCCGCGATATCCGCTTTGTCCTAGCCTGACAAAGAGTAAGGGAGCGCGAATGATCGAGTTGCACGACCTGACAAAACGTTACGGCAGGACCCTCGCGGTGGACCGGCTCAGCTTCCAGGTCCCGCAGGGCGTGGTGACCGGCTTCCTCGGCCCCAACGGCGCAGGCAAGTCCACCACCATGCGCATGATCCTCGACCTCGATCGCCCCACCAGCGGCCGGGTCACCATCGACGGCAAGCGCTACGGGCAACTCAGCGAACCGCTCAAGTACATCGGCGCACTGCTGGAGGCCAAGGCCGTCCACCCCGGCCGCACCGCCCGCGACCACCTGCTCTGGCTCGCCCAGAGCAACCGCATCCCGACCCGCCGGGTGGACGAGGTGCTCAACCTGGTGGGCCTCACCCCGGTCGCCCGCAAGCGGGCCCGCGGCTTCTCGCTCGGCATGGGCCAGCGCCTGGGCATCGCCTCCGCCCTGCTCGGCGACCCGGAGATCGTCATGTTCGACGAGCCGGTCAACGGGCTGGACCCGGAGGGCATCCTCTGGATCCGCAACCTGATGAAGCGGCTCGCCACCGAGGGCCGGACCGTCTTCGTCTCCTCCCACCTGATGAGCGAGATGGCCGTCACCGCCGACCACCTGGTGGTCATCGGCAAGGGCCGGCTGCTCGCCGACCTGCCGATGCCGGAGTTCATCCGACGCAACTCCCGCTCCGCCGTCCGGCTGCGCACCCCGCACCCCGAGCGCCTGCTCGACGCCCTGTCCGGCGTCGGGCTCCGGCCCGAGCCCGGGCCCGGCGGCTCCTACGAGGTGGTCGACGGCGACCTCGCCCGGCTCGGCGACCTGGCCGCGGCCCACGGCGTCGTCCTGCACGAACTCAGCCCGCAGCAGGCCTCGTTGGAGGAGGCGTTCATGCAGATGACGGCCGACTCGGTGGAGTACCACGCGGGCGACGGCCCGGGCCGGGACGCGGCCGGCGCACCCGGCGTCTGGGGCGCCGGCTGGAAGGCGGACGGCGCCCCGCAGACCGCGGCGGCCCGGCAGGAGGAGAACTGAGATGACGTCCTTCCCGGCGATCCTGCGCTCCGAGTGGACGAAGATCCGCAGCGTCCGCTCGACGGTCTGGACGCTCGCGCTGACCTTCGTCGTCACCGTCGGCATCGGCGCGCTGCTGTCCCTGCTCACCAACAACAACTTCGGCGAGTTCCGGCGGGGCGACCAGTCCGTCTTCGACGCCACCGGCACGGCCTTCTCCGGCATCATGCTCGGCGAGCTCGCCATCATCGTCTTCGGCGTGCTGGCCATCGGCAACGAGTACAGCACCGGCATGATCCGGGTCACCCTGGCCGCCGTCCCGCAGCGCGGCACCCTGCTCACCGGCAAGGCGGTGGTGCTCGGCGCGATGGCCCTGGCGGTCTCGGTGGTGACGGCCTTCGTCACCTTCTTCACCGGCCAGGCGCTGCTCGGCTCGCACTCCACCAGCCTCGACCAACCGCACGTGCTGCGCGCGGTGTTCGGCGCCGCGCTGTACCTGACGATGCTGTGCCTGTTCTCGGCCGGCGTCACCACGATGCTGCACAGCCAGACGCTGGCGCTGGGCGTACTGGTCCCGTTCTTCTTCCTGCTCTCACCGATCCTCTCCGCGGTGCCGAAGGTCAAGACCCTGGCCCACTACTTCCCGGACTACGCGGGCTCGCGGATGCTGCTGGTGTACGAGCAGTACGGCCAGCCGTACGGGCCGTGGGCGGGCTTCGTGATCTGCCTGGCCTGGACGCTCGCCGCCCTGCTCGGCGGCGCGCTGGTGCTCAAGAACCGGGACGCCTAGGGGGCACGCAGCCGGCTCAGTACCGCGGAGCGCCGCGGCCCCGCAGGACGTTGGAGGCCCGGCGCTCCCGCGCGCCCCAGCAGGCGCGGTGCCAGTGCCGCCGGTCGTCCACGCCCGCGCCGTGCATCGGCCAGGCCACCACGTGGCCCATCCCCGGCGGGATCTCCTGGTCGCAGCCCGGGCACCGGTAGTGCCGCCCGGCCGTCCCGGCGACCGTCTGGACCACCCAGTCGTCGCCTTGGTGGCTCTCGGTGCGGCGCAGCGATCCACCGAGCGGGGAGGCCTGCTCGGCGCTCCCGCTCGGGTCGGCGCTCTTGATCCGGTTGCGGCGCGGCGACACGTCGGACTACCTCTCTTCCGGGGTTTCGGGGCCGTTCCAGCCTACGGCCGGCCACCCCTCCGGCAGGCCACTATCACGGCATCGTCCGACGCTCCCGCGTTTTTGCCGAGATCCACCCGATCTCCGACGAAATCCGGGTTTCCGCGTGCCGTTGGCACATGACATCGGATACCCACAAGGGGAACAGGCGGGGCCCGCAGACCCTGCGCGCACCCGAGGAGGCCCCACCATGACCAAGACCAGCGCCCGCGCCGAGACCCGTCGGCCCGTAGGAGTCCGGCCGCCCGCCCCCGGCCCGGTGCTGACCTCGCCCGCCCCGGTCACGGCCGCGGCGGGCGAGCCGCTGCCCGTGCCGCAGCGGGCGGGCGCGCTCCCGCCGGACACCGCGCCGGTGCGGGTCGGCGCGTTCCTGCTGTCCGCGCAGTTCCCCGGGCAGAGCCACCGCGAGGCGCTGGACCGCACCGTCCGGGCCGCCGTCGAGGCCGAACACGCGGGCCTGGACAGCGTCTGGCTGGCCGAGCACCACTTCGTCCCGTACGGGGTCTGCCCCAACGCCGCCACGCTGGCCGCGCTGCTGCTCGGCCGCACCCGCCGGATCGGCGTCGGCACGGCGGTCAGCGTGCTCTCCACCGCCCACCCGGTGGCGCTCGGCGAGCAGGCCGCGCTGCTGCACCTCACCTCGGACGGGCGCTTCACGCTCGGGGTGGGCCGCGGCGGCCCCTGGATCGACCTGGACGTGTTCGGCGGCGGCGTGGACGCCTTCGAGAACGGCTTCCCGGAGCGGCTGGACCTGCTGCTGCGCTGGCTGCGCGGCTCCCGGGTCGGCGCGGACGGCCCGCAGTTCGCCTTCCCCGAGGTGGCGGTGGTGCCGCGCGCCACCGAACCGGTGCGCCGGCCAGGACTGGGCAGCTGGCTCGGTCTCGGCGAGCAGTCCGGCCCGGTGCGCTTCCCGCGCCAGCGCCAGGACGTCGAGGGCGTCGGTGAGGAACTCGACCCGTCCGGGCGGCCGGTGGCCGGCCCGCCGATGGTGGTCGCGTGCACCTCGCCGAGCGGGGTGCGGCTGGCCGCCGAACGCGGCCTGCCGATGCTGCTCGGCATGCACTCCGGCGACGACGACAAGCTGCGCATGCTGGAGCTGTACCGCACCGCCTGGCTGGCCGCCGGGCGCGGCGAGGAGCAGCTGCGCCGGGTGAACCGCCGGCACGTCGCGGCCGGGGTGGCCCAGGTCGACGACCGCACCTCGGCGGCCCGCGCCACCCTGCTGAACGCCATGCCGGGCTGGTTCGAGTACGGGCTCGGCGCCCACCGCACCGTGGACGGCCGGGAGCGCAAGATGCGCGACCCGCGCGAGTACACCGAACTCCTCTGCGACCTGCACGCGGTGGGCACGCCGCGGCAGTGCGCCGACCGGCTGCTGGCCACCGCCGAGCGGACCGGCATCCGCCGCTTCGCGCTGCTCGCGGAGGGCAGCGGCGAGCGCGAGGCGACCCTGCACAACATCGCCCGGCTCGGCTCCGAGGTGCTGCCGCAGCTGGGGTGAGACCGGGGGTGGAGCGGCCGGGCCCGGTCCGGGCCGCCGCCCCTCCCCCCGCACCGGGGGACGGGGGCGGCCCGACGACCTTCAGGACCGCTAGGGCCGATCAGGACCCAGGGCCCGGGATCGGCGGTGCTGCCGGGTCAGCAGTCCCGCAGTTCCTCGGACTGGTTGAGCAGCTGCTCCCGGACCGAGGTGAAGCGTGCGTGCCGCGCCTCGTTGGCGTCCGACGGCAGGAAGACCGCCACCCGGTGACAGTTCTGGAAGGCCAGCCGCACCCCGAAGTGCCGCTGCAGGGCCCCCCGGATGGCGTCGCTGGCGAGGGCCCGCAGGAGCTGGCCGCGGGCCTGCTCGCTGGGCGGCGGTACCTGGTTGTCGGCGAAGTCGGTACCGTCGACCTTCGCCTGGGCGACCAGCGAGCTGATCAGGTCCCAGGCGTACGGCAGCGAGACGCGGACGCAGTCGACGAATTCCCGCTCGTCGACCTCGCCCCGCTCGGCCTTTTCCAGCAGGGCCGGTGAGACGTCGAGCGACATGGATTCTCCTCTCGCGGTCCACCCGCGCGGCGCCCGGGTGGTCGTGCGTAGTCCAAGCTCACAGTGAGGGTGGGCGGATCGCGCGTGGTGTCCGGAACGCCGTGGAACGGGCGTTTTTGACACCCTGCGAAGGCGGAGGCACCACGGGACGTGACGTCCCGGACACCGACCGCGCTCGGAACAGCGTGGCAGTCAACGGCGGGACGGGCCGGTCATTCCTGTGGATTGCTTTGGAAATACGCGGTGGTGCACCACATTGGCCGGATCCCGTCGGATCGTTCATCTGAAGTCTCCGTCCCCGTTGACAGCGATCCCGCACGCGTGCCGTCACGTACGGTAGCGACCCCAGGGGGTGGGCGCCAGACCGCGACGGGCGGTGCGCGGAATTGCCGAACCTCCATGTTCGCGGGGTTCCCGGTTTCTTCACCCGGTCGTCGTGGAATCGCATCAACTGGCCCCGGTGGGCTAGCGTGGTCGACCGTGCGTCTCGTAATTGCCCGCTGCTCAGTCGACTATGCCGGTCGGCTCTCCGCCCATCTGCCCTCCGCCACCAGGCTCATCCTGGTCAAGGCCGACGGCAGCGTCAGCATCCACGCCGACGACCGCGCCTACAAGCCGCTCAACTGGATGTCCCCGCCGTGCGCCCTCAAGGAGGCGGACGGGGTCTGGACGGTGGTGAACAAGGCCGGCGAGAAGCTCATCATCACGCTGGAGGAGGTGCTGCACGACTCCTCCCACGAACTCGGGGTGGACCCGGGCCTGATCAAGGACGGCGTCGAGGCGCACCTCCAGGAGCTGCTCGCGGACCGGATGGAGGTGCTCGGCGCCGGCTGGTCCCTGATCCGCCGCGAGTACCCCACCGCGATCGGCCCGGTCGACATCCTCTGCCGCGACTCGGACGGCACCACGGTGGCCGTCGAGATCAAGCGCCGCGGTGAGATCGACGGCGTCGAGCAGCTCACCCGCTACCTCGAACTCCTCAACCGGGACCCGCTGTTGGCCCCGGTCAAGGGCATCTTCGCCGCCCAGGAGATCAAGCCCCAGGCCCGCGTGCTGGCCACCGACCGGGGCATCGGCTGCGTGGTGCTGGACTACGACGAGCTGCGCGGCATCGACGACGACAAGCTCAAGCTGTTCTGACCGGTCAGGTCGCGGGCGGCGAGGACGCCGTCGACGACGGACTGGGCGTCCCGGTCGCGGGGCCCGTCGTGGCGGGCGGCGGTGTGCTCGCGGTCGCCGAGGGCGACGTGGTCGACGGCTTCGACGGGGGCGGCGTGCTGGCGCCTCCGCCGGGCTGAGTGCCCCCGGAGTTGCCACCGCCACCGCTGCCACCACCGGCACCACCACTGCCGCCACTGCCACCACTGCCACCGCCCGGCGGCGGGCCGGACTGCTGGGCCGGCGGCTGCGACTGTCCCGGTGCGGGCGGCTGCGACTGCTGCGGCTGCTCGGTGGCCGCCGCGGTCTCGCTCGGCCCACGGCTCGACTTCTTCGACGCACTCGGCGAGCGCGACGCGCCACCGCTCTGCGACGGCTCCGGGCTGGTCCCGTCCGCCGCCGGACCGCCGCCCGCGTCCGTCCCCGGCGTCCCCGTACCGGTGGCACCGGTGCCGGCGGTCGGGCCGCCGCCGGCGTGCGGCGACGGGAGCGGCCCGCCCTGCCCGCCGTCGGGGTCGTCGAGCCGGGTGTGCGGGTCGTTGCCCGGGTGCTGCTCCGGACCGGTGGCGCTCATCGCCACCGCCGTCCCGAGCGCCCCGAGCGCGAGGACGGCCGCCGACGCGGCGATCACCCGGCGCCTGGTCCCGGAGCGCAGGCTGGACGGCACCTTGGCTATCGCGCGGATGACGGGCCGCCGCACGGGCGCCGGCCCGGGGGTCGCGGCGGGCGCCAGCTGCCGCCCGTCGGCGCGCAGCAGGTCCAGCATCCGGCCGGCTGCCGCGACGCCGCGCTGCTCGCCGGCGGCGGACCGCAGGGTGAGCGCCGTCTCCAGCTCGGCCATCGCCCGGGACGGCTCCTGGACGCAGAACGCGTGCACGCCCGCCTCGTGGTGGAACCAGGCCTGGTCGGTGCCGGAGCCCGTCCTGCGGGCCGCCTCCAGTCCCAGGTGCAGGACCCGCTCCCAGGCGCCCCAGCGCAGTGCCAGCGCCAGCGCGGGCGCGGCCGCCCGGGCCAGGCGCACGACCGCGTCGTGCCGGCCGGCCTCCCGGTCCGCGACCAGCACGCCGACCACCACCTCCGCCTCGGCCGCGACCTGCGCCAGCGACACCGAGCTGTGCCCGACCCACCAGGCGAAGTGCTGGGCGGCGCCGTCCAGGCAGCCGCGGGCCGGCCAGTGCGGGGCGAGCAGGTCCAGCACCCCGGCGGTCAGCCGGTGGTGCCCGCCGATGGACACCGCCAGCCCGGCGTCGGCGAGTTCGGCGAGGGCGCTCTCGCCCTGGCCGACGTCGATCAGCGCGGGCAGGTGCGGCGCGGTGGGGCACTCGCCGCCGAGCGCGACGGCGAGCCTCAGGACGGCCTGGGCGGGCTCGCTCAGGCCCTCCGCGAGCCGGACGGCGGGTGAGGCGGTCTCGGCGACGGACGGCAGCGGGACGGTGCGGCGCAGCGCGTTCTCGCGGACGGCCGGGTCGGGGTCGTGGACGGGCTCCTCGACCGCGCCGAAGACCCCCATCCGGTCCTCCTCGGCGGCGACCAGCGCGTCCACCGCGACGTCCCGCTGGCGCAGCAGCGCGGCGGCCTGGACGAAGCGCAGCGGCAGTCCCTCGGACTCGAACCAGAGGTCGACCGCCCAGGCCTTCTCCTCGACGTCCAGCGGCCGACCGGCCTGGCGGGCGGCGAGGGCGAGGCAGGCGGAGCGGGAGAGCCCGGCGACCAGGTGGTCCTGCAAGCGGGAGCCGGGCGACAGCGCCGGGCTCCCGGGGGCGACGGAGATCAGGAAGGCGCAGCCGGGGGCGATGGCGAGCAGGCCCTCCAGCTCGGCGCCGGACTGCTCCGCGCCGTCGACGACCACGATCGCGCCGACCTCGGCGAGGTGCACGGCCAGCCGGCCCGGGTCGGGCCGGTAGCCGGGGGCGTGGTGGGTGGCCGCGAAGAGGTCCTGGAGCAGGTCGGCGGTGGTGCGGCGGTGCCCGCAGAGCTGGACGACGCCTCCGGGGGCGAGGTCGGCGGCGGCCTCGGCGACGGCCGACAGCAGCGCGCTGCGGCCCGAGCCGGCCTGGCCGACCAGGCGTATCGAGCGGCCCTCGGCGAGCAGGCCGAGGAGTTCGGCGACGTCGGCCTCGCGGTCGAGCAGCGGCAGGTCGGCGGGCCCGGCACCGAGGGCGAGCGGGCCGACCGCGCGGCCGACGCCGCCGACCGGGCCCCGGGCGGGCTCGCTGCGCTCGATCCGGCGCGGGCGGGGCCGCCACTCCTCGGGGCAGGGCCTGACCTCGGAGCCGTCCGGGGCGCCGACGCCGACCAGCAGGGCGCCGGAGACGAGTTCGCCGCCTCGGGTGCGGGCGGCCTCCTGCCGGAACTCCCCGGTTGGCTGTGCCACGTTCTGCTCCGCATCCTGCTCGGCCGCCGGCGCCCCGCGCCGGTCGGCTGACGTCTCGGTCGCGGCCGCGCGCGGGCTGGGGGCAGCTGGCTGAGGCGGCCGTCATCTGACGGGCAGACTCTTGCACATCCGGGCCCGCCCGCGCAGGGGCAGTCCGGTCGGGGGCCGGGCGACGGCCGATCCGGGCCGGGTCGGAGCCGGACGAAGACCGGGCAGGGGACGAACGCGGGCTGGGAACGAGCAAGGGCAGAGGCCGAACGAGGGCAGGGCGGGACAGGCCCTAGAGGGCGATTCCCTGGGCCTCGGTGACGCCGTCGACGGCCAGGATGCGGTGCAGCTTGGTGGCCACCAGCAGCCGCTGGAGCTGGGCCGGGACGGAGCGCAGCACCAGCCGGCGGCCGATCCGGCCGGCCCTGCGGTGGGTGCCCATGATCACGCCGAGGCCGGTGGCGTCCCAGAACTCCAGCCGGGCGAGGTCGAGCACGAGGTCGCCGAGGCCGCCGTCCACGGCCTGGTGCAGCCGGGCACGCGCGTCGGCGGCGGTGCGCACGTCGAGGCGGCCTTCGATGGCCAGCGCCCTGTGGTCGCCGGTGATGCGCATGCTCTCCTCCTTCGCCTGACCGGTCCGGTACGGGGGTGGTCCGACCCGGCCGTGCCGGGGCGGGGGGTGGGGTGTCCATCCGGGCGGGCCGTGGCCCCTCGCCCGGGTCCGGTCGCAGCCTCGTCGTGCTGGGCCGGGTCTCCCTCTTCTGACGGCGAACCAGCAGCGCAGGTTGCTGGTTCCGGCCAGATCTGAAGCAACTTCACTCGTCCGAGGGAATATACGCAGTCAGTCTCCACACCTACGCTCGATTACCGCCCAAATCACCCGTCTGCGGCACCTGGCGTGAGGAAACTCACCCGCCCCCGACCGGGCGGGCCGTACGGTGTTCGGCCGCACGGCCCGCCCGGTCTCCGGGCGTCGTCGTTCACCCGTTCCGGCGGGGGCTCACTTGCCCTCGTACGGGTAGAAGCCGCGGCCGCTCTTACGGCCGAGGTCGCCGGCGGTGACCATGCGCGCCATGATCTCCGGGGCGGCGAACTTCTCGTCCTGGGTCTCCTCGTAGATGTTGCGGGCGGCGTGCAGCAGGATGTCCACGCCGGTCAGGTCGGCGGTCTCCAGCGGGCCCATCGGGTGGCCGAAGCCGAGGCGGCAGGCGGTGTCGATGTCCTCGGCGGTGGCGACGCCCGACTCGTACAGCTTGGCGGCCTCGACGACCAGTGCGGTGATCAGGCGGGTGGTGACGAAGCCGGCCACGTCCCGGTTGACCACCACGACGTCCTTGCCGACGCCCTCGGCGAAGGCACGGGCGGCGGCCAGGGTCTCGTCGCTGGTCTTGTAGCCGCGGACCAGCTCGACCAACTTCATCAGCGGCACCGGCGAGAAGAAGTGCACGCCGACGACCGACTCGGGGCGCCGGGTGGCGGCGGCGATCCGGGTGATCGGGATGGCGGAGGTGTTGGAGGCCAGCACCGCGCCGTCCTTGGCGAGCTTGTCGAGCTCCCGGAAGACGGCCTCCTTGACCTCGAACTGCTCGAACACGGCCTCGACCACGATGTCGGCCTCGGCGACGGCGCCCAGGTCGGTGGTGGTGGTGATCCGGCCCAGCGCGGCCTCGGCGTCCTCGGCGCTCAGCCGGCCCTTGGCGACGAACTTCGCGTAGGAGGCGCGGATGCCCGCGAGACCGCGCTGCAGGGCCTCCTCGGTGACGTCCCGCAGCACCACCGGGTGGCCGGCCTGCGCGGACACCTGGGCGATGCCGGCGCCCATCAGGCCGGCACCGATCACGGCGATCTGCTTGCTGGACGCATTGCTCATGGCTGGGTCTCCCGATGCCGTCGCCGCCCTGGGGCGGGCCCTGAAGGCGGCTCAGGGCAGGGGTCACCGCCGGAGAGCCGCGTCGCTCGTTGCCGGGACTCTAATGCCCAATCCGGCCCCGTGGTGTCAATCGGGAGTGTGATCTGCGCCCGACCTGGTCGGGCGACCCAGACCCGCCGTGACCAGCTGATCAGACCAGCCGATCGGGCCATCTGACCGGACCGGATGGCCAGACCATCAGACGGTCGGACGGTCAGACACTCAGCCCGAGGTCCTGCGCCAGGATCGCCGCCTGCACCCGGTTGCGCAGCCCCAGCTTCGCCAGGATCCGGCTGACGTGCGTCTTGGTGGTCGCCTCCGCCATCTCCAGCCGGGCCGCGATCTCCCCGTTGGACAGCCCGGCCCCGATGCAGGCCAGCACCTCCCGCTCACGCGGGGTCAGTCCGGCCACCGCCTCCCTGGCTTCCGGCCCGACCGCCCGGTCCGGCCGGGCGAAGGCGCCGATCAGCCGCCTGGTCACCGAGGGCGCCAGCATGCCGTCCCCGCGCGCCACCGTCCGGACGCCCTCGACCAGGGTGTCCGCCTCCAGGTCCTTGAGCAGGAACCCGGCCGCGCCGGCCCGCAGCGCGCCGTAGACATACTCGTCCAGGTCGAAGGTGGTCAGCACGAGCACCTGGCCGGCCCCGGCGGCGACCACCTGCCGGGTCGCCGAGACGCCGTCCAGCCGGGGCATCTGCACGTCCATCAGCACCACGTCGGGCCGCAGCTCCAGCGCCAGCCGGACGGCCTCCTCGCCGTCGGCGGCCTGCCCGACCACCTCGATGTCCGGTTCGGCCCGCAGGATCATCACCAGCGCCGCCCGTACCGCCGCCTGGTCCTCGGCCACCAGCACCCGGATCGTCATGCCCCTGCCCCGCTCTCCCGCCCGCGCGGCAGTACCGCGCGCACGCTCCAGTAGTCGTTCCGTGGCCCCGCCTCGAAGCTGCCGCCGAGCAGCCCGGCCCGCTCCGCCATGCCGACCAGCCCGGCCCGGGCGCCGGGCAGTTCGCGGCCCGGTCCGTGCCGGTACGGGCTGTCGACGGCGATCCGCAGTTCCTCGGGGCCGAACTCCATCCGCACGCTGACCAGTCCGGGCCCGGCGTGCTTGAGCGCGTTGGTCAGCGACTCCTGGACGATCCGGTACGCGGCCAGCCGGACCGGCACCGGGACCTCCCCGCGCTCGCCCTGCTCGGCGAGTTCGAAGTCCAGCCCGACGTCCTGACCGGCCGCCCGGGCCTTGGCCAGCAGGGCGTCCACGGCGGCCAGGTCGGGCGCCGCGTACGACTCGTCCGCCTCTCCCCCGCCGCTGTCGCGCAGCAGTCCGATCATGCGACGCATTTCGGCCAAACCCTGGACGCTGCTCTCCCGGATCACCGCCAGCACCTCCACCAGCGGGTCGTCCCCGGCCAGCCGACGGCGCCGGGCGACGGACTGCGCACCGGTCGCGTGGATCGCGATCGCCGACAGGTGGTTGGCCACCACGTCGTGCAACTCCCGTGCCATCCTCGCGCGTTCGGCGACGACGGCCTCACGCCGGTCCATCTCCGAGAGCAGCGCGGTCTGTTCGGCCCGCAGCCGCTCGCTCACCGCCCGGTCACGGTGCTTGCGGACCACGTCCCCGGTCCAGACCGGCGCCAGGTAGATCAGCACGGTGAGCACCACCACCGCCACCGCGTTCGAGGCATCGCTGTAGATCAGCACCAGGGTGGACAGCACCAGCACCGAGCCCGTGCCGGTCAGGTGCAGGATCCGGGACATCCTCGGGGTGCCGTAGAGCACCGCCGCGTAGAGCAGGTCGGTGTACATCAGACTGGTCGCCAGCAGGGCGCCGGTGAAGATGCTGTACCCGAAGGCGAGCCCGCCCAGCGTCGTGGTGAGCACCGGCCTGGTCCGGCGGAACAGCTCCAGCACCGCCATCACCAGCAGCGACGGCACCACCGCCCAGCGCGGGATCCGCGAGGAGTTGTCGTAGACCTGGAGCGCGATCAGCAGCGCTCCGCCGAACAGACCGAGCAGGGCGATCCCCCGGTCCTCCTGGCGCGGGGTGAGGGTCGGTCTCAGCACACCCCCATCTCACCATCCCCGGGCGCCGAGCGGCTCCCGTCCCCGGAGGAGCAGCCGTACATCGAAAGGTGCAGGCCGGGACGGCACCCGGCGACGACGACGCGGCCACGCCCGCGCACCAGGCTGGAGGCACCGCCGACCGCCCGGGAGCACAACGTGATCGTCACCCTCATCGTCGCGGCCGAGATCTCCTTCTGGATCCTGCTCGGCCTCGGTCTCGCCGCCCGCTACCTGCTGCGGTGGCGCCGCACCAGCACCGCCCTGCTGGTCGGCCTGCCGGTGGTGGACCTCACCCTGTACGCGCTCACCGTGCTCGACCTGCGCGGCGGCGCCGCCGCGAGCTGGACGCACGCCCTCGCGGCGAGCTACGCGGGCTTCTCCATCGGGTACGGGCCCTCCCTGGTCCGCTGGGCCGACCGGCACTTCATGTACCGCTTCGCCGGCGGCCCCAAGCCGCCGCGCTCACCGAAGTACGGCGCGGAGCGGTCCCGGTACGAGTGGCAGATCTGCCGCCGCACGGTGGTCTCGGCCGTGATCACGCTGAGCCTGATCACCCTGCTGGTGCCGCTGTCGGGAGGCTCCGCGCACTTCGGCACCTTCCTCCAGTGGTACCTCAAGCTGGGCATCGCCGCCGTGGTCAACGTGGTCATCGCCGTCAGCTACACGCTCTGGCCCAAGCAGCCGCCGGCCGGCGAGCAGGACGCGCACGCCCCGATCGCCGAGCAGCCCGTCGCCGGCGTCCCGGAGAAGCGGCTCTGAGGGACTCGCCCTAGCGGTTCTCGCCCGGCACCCAGAGCACGTCGCCGCGCTCCTTGTTGGCCGCCCGGGCCAGGATGAACAGCAGGTCGGAGAGCCGGTTGAGGTACTTCGCGGTCAGCGGGTTGACGCTGTCCCCGTGCTCCGCGATCGCCGCCCAGGTGGCCCGCTCGGCCCGCCGCACCACCGTGCAGGCCAGGTGCAGGTAGGCCGCGCCGGGCGTGCCGCCGGGCAGGATGAAGCTGCGCAGCTTCTCCAACTGCTCCAGGTAGTGGTCGCAGTCCCCCTCCAGCCGGTCGATGTACGACGGCAGCACCCGCAGCGGCGGGTACTTCGGGTCCTCGACCACCGGCGTGGACAGGTCCGCGCCGACGTCGAACAGGTCGTTCTGGATCCGGACGAGCACCGTGACGATGTCCTCGGGCAGCGATCCGGCCGCGACGGCCACCCCGATCGCCGCGTTCGCCTCGTTGGTGTCGGCGTACGCCGCCAGGCGGGGATCGGTCTTGGTGGTCCGGCTCATGTCGCCGAGCGCGGTGGTGCCGTCGTCGCCGGTACGGGTGTAGATGCGCGTCAGATTCACCATGCGGCCAGCGTAGCCGGACGGGTTAGGCGGCGTTAACCCCGAGCGGGGATCAGCCCGGCGGCCGGGGGTGCCCCCACCCCGAGGGTCCGTCGCTACGCGACGTTGACCCTCTGCCCGGGTGGGGCGGCCTCCAGCCAGGCGAGGAAGCCGGTGAGTGCGTCCTCGCTCATCGCCAGCTCCAGCGGCTCCCCGTTGTGCAGGCAGCGCAGCACCACCGAGCCGGAGAGCAGGGCGAGCTCCTCCTGGCCCTCCGGGTAGCGCCGGCCGAGCACCTCGATCTCCCGGCGCGGCAGCACCCTGCGCGGGCGCGGGGCGTACGAGAAGACCCGGAACCACTCGATCGAGTCACCGCTGTAGCGGCCGATACCAAAAACCCACCCCTTGCCGTCGGTCTGGGGGACCGGGGCCGAGGTGGGTTTGCCGTTCTCGTCGAGGTCGGGCTGCGTCGAGGCGTCGGCGGGCATTTTGAGTCGGTAACTGCAGTCGAACGTGCCGCCGACCCGCTGGATCAGGCGGCGTCGTACCGCGAACGCCACCAGGCCGATCACACCCAGCGCCACGACCGCCGCACACACCACAAGCGCGAGGACCATGCTCACCTACCTCCTCGCTACCCGCGTTCCCCGTATCGGTCGTATCAAGCGACCGCGTTGACCTACCAACTACGACGACAGTCCCGGGGTCACGCTCACGCGTCCCCGGGACCGTCGGTCGACCCCGCTGAACCGGGGTCTTGGCGCACTCAGACGTGGGCCTTGAGGCCGCGCGCCGCGAACAGGCGGACCTCGGCGCGCCGCTCGGCGTGCTCGTCCAGGCCCGACTTGGCCTGCTCCAGCGCGCGCTCGGCGCGGGCGACGTCGATCTCGTCCGCCAGCTCGGCGATCTCCGCGAGCAGAGACAGCTTGTTGTCGGCGAAGGAGATGAAGCCGCCGTGCACCGCGGCGATCACGGTGCCGCCGTCCGTCGTGCGGATGGTGACCGGACCGGTCTCCAGCACACTCAGCACCGGGGTGTGACCCGGCATGATGCCGGTGTCGCCGGAGGCCGTACGGGCGACGACGATGGTGGCCGCACCGGACCACACCTTGCGGTCGGCTGCGACCAGCTCGACGTGCAGCTCAGCCAACGTGGGCTCCTAGGCTCATGCAACCCCCGATTACTCGGGAGTTTCGGTAAGAATAACGGCCGCGCGCCCCCGGCATGAAACCGGCGGCACGGATTTGACCGGAATCACAGCCGATGCGACGTGAGGGGTGGTCCCGGGCTCGGGGCCACCCCTCACGGTCACTCAGCTGCTACCGGCCGCGATTACTTCTTCGCCAGCTCGGCGGCGTTCTTCTCGAGGTCCTCGATGCCACCGCACATGAAGAAGGCCTGCTCCGGGACGGAGTCGTACTTGCCGTCGGCGATCGAGTTGAAGGCCTCGATGGTCTCCGACAGCGGCACGGTCGAACCCTCGACACCGGTGAACTGCTTCGCCACGTAGGTGTTCTGCGAGAGGAAGCGCTCGATGCGACGGGCCCGGTGGACCGTGATCTTGTCCTCCTCCGACAGCTCGTCCATACCGAGGATGGCGATGATGTCCTGGAGGTCCTTGTACTTCTGCAGGATCCCCTTGATACGGAGGGCCGTGTCGTAGTGGGTCTGCGCGATGTACCGCGGGTCGAGGATGCGGGACGTGGAGTCCAGCGGGTCGACGGCCGGGTAGATGCCCTTCTCCGAGATCGGGCGCGACAGAACGGTCGTCGCGTCCAGGTGGGCGAAGGTGGTGGCCGGGGCCGGGTCGGTCAGGTCGTCCGCGGGGACGTAGATCGCCTGCATCGAGGTGATCGAGTGACCGCGGGTCGAGGTGATGCGCTCCTGGAGGAGGCCCATCTCGTCGGCCAGGTTCGGCTGGTAGCCCACCGCGGAGGGCATGCGGCCGAGCAGGGTCGACACCTCGGAACCGGCCTGGGTGAACCGGAAGATGTTGTCGATGAAGAGGAGCACGTCCTGCTTCTCGACGTCACGGAAGTACTCCGCCATGGTCAGCGCGGAGAGCGCGACGCGCAGACGGGTGCCCGGCGGCTCGTCCATCTGGCCGAAGACCAGCGCGGTCTTGTCCAGAACGCCCGAGTCGACCATCTCGTCGATGAGGTCGTTGCCCTCACGGGTGCGCTCGCCGACGCCGGCGAACACCGACACACCACCGAAGTTCTCGGCGACGCGGTAGATCATCTCCTGGATCAGAACGGTCTTGCCGACACCGGCACCACCGAACAGACCGATCTTGCCACCCTGGACGTACGGGGTGAGGAGGTCGATGACCTTGATGCCGGTCTCGAACATCTCGGTCTTGGACTCGAGGTCCTTGAACGCCGGCGCCTTGCGGTGGATCGGCCAGCGGACCTCGACCTGCTGGTCGAACTCCTTCTGGTCCACGTTCAGCACGTCGCCGAGGGCGTTGAAGACCTTGCCCTTGGTGATCTGGCCGACGGGCACCGAGATGGCGGCACCGGTGTCGGTGACCTGGGTGCCACGGACCAGACCGTCGGTCGGCTGCATCGAGATGCCGCGGACCATGCCGTCGCCCAGGTGCTGGGCGACCTCGAGGGTCAGGGTCTTCTTGCCCGAGCCGTCGGGGTTCTCCACCTCGACGTGCAGGGCGTTGAACATGTTCGGAATGGCGTCGACGGGGAACTCCACGTCGACGACCGGGCCGATGACCCGCGCGACGCGGCCCGTCGCCGTGGTCGGCTCAACAGTGGTGGTCATTCTCATTCGCTCCCGCGGCTAGCGTCGGCGAGGGCGTTGGCACCGCCGACGATCTCGCTGATTTCCTGGGTGATCTCGGCCTGACGGGCCGAGTTGGCAAGCCGCGTGAGCGACTTGATGAGCTCGCCGGCGTTGTCCGTCGCGCTCTTCATCGCGCGGCGGCGGGCGGCGTGCTCGGAGGCGGCCGACTGCAGCAGCGCGTTGTAGATCCGGCTCTCGACGTACCGCGGCAGCAGCGCGTCGAGGACGCCCTCCGCCGACGGCTCGAAGTCGTACAGCGGGAAGATCTCGGCCTTGGCCGACGTCTGGTCGCTGAGCTGGACCTCGTCCAGCTTCAGCGGCAGCAGTCGGGCGTCCACCGCGTCCTGCGTCAGCATCGAGACGAACTCGGTCGAGACCACGTGGAGTTCGTCCACGCCGCCGGTCTCGGCCGTGAAGGCCTCGATCAGCTCGCCCGCGACCGTCTTCGCGTCACCGTAGGTCGGCTTGTCCGAGAAGCCCGTCCACGAGTTCCCGACCGCCAGGTCACGGAAGGTGTAGTACGACAGACCCTTCCGACCGACGATGTAGGTCACCACGTCCTTGCCCTCGCCGCGCAGGCGCTCGGTGAGCGCCAGCGCCGCCTTGATGGCGTTGGACGAGTAACCGCCCGCCAGGCCGCGGTCCGCCGTGATCAGCAGGACGGCGGCACGCGTGGCGTTCGGGTTCTCGGTGGTGAGCGGGTGCTTGGCGTTGGACCGGGTGGCCACCGCCGTCACCGCCCGGGTGAGCTCATCGGCGTACGGAGCGGAGGCGGCCACCGCGCGCTGCGCCTTGCCGATGCGCGCCGCGGAGATCATCTCCATCGCCTTGGTGATCTTCTTCGTCGCGGTGACAGAGCGGATCCGGCGCTTGTAGACCCGAAGCTGTGCTCCCATGGGTCGTTACGTCCTTTCCCTCGCTACCGGACTCAGGCCTGCTCGGAGAGCAGCTTGCCGTCGGCGGTCTGGTACCCCTGCTTGAAGGCGTCGATGGCCGTGGTCAGCGCGTCGACGGTGCCCTCGGCGAGCAGACCGGTCTCGACGATGCCCGCGAGCAGGTCCTTGTGCTGGAGGCGCACGTGGTCCAGGAACTCGCGCTCGAAGCGGCGGATCTCGGCGACCGGGACGTCGTCCAGCTTGCCGGTGGTGCCGGCCCAGATGGAGACGACCTGCTCCTCGACCGGGAACGGCTGGTACTGGCCCTGCTTCAGCAGCTCGACCATGCGTGCACCACGCGCCAGCTGGGCCTTGGAGGCCGCGTCCAGGTCGGAACCGAAGCCGGCGAAGGCCTCCAGCTCACGGTACTGGGCGAGGTCCAGACGCAGACGGCCGGCGACCGAGCGCATGGCCTTGATCTGGGCGGAGCCACCGACGCGGGAGACCGAGATGCCGACGTTCACGGCCGGGCGGATGCCGGCGTTGAACAGGTCGGACTCCAGGAAGCACTGGCCGTCGGTGATGGAGATGACGTTGGTCGGGATGTACGCCGAGACGTCGTTGGCCTTGGTCTCGATGATCGGCAGACCGGTCATCGAGCCGCCGCCCAGGGCGTCGTTCAGCTTGGCGCAGCGCTCCAGCAGGCGGGAGTGCAGGTAGAAGACGTCGCCCGGGTAGGCCTCGCGGCCCGGCGGACGGCGCAGCAGCAGCGACACGGAGCGGTAGGCCTCGGCCTGCTTCGACAGGTCGTCGAAGATGATCAGGACGTGCTTGCCGTCGTACATCCACTCCTGGCCGATGGCCGAACCGGTGTACGGGGCAAGGTACTTGAAGCCGGCCGGGTCGGAGGCGGGAGCGGCCACGATGGTGGTGTACTCCAGCGCGCCGGCCTCCTCCAGGGCGCCGCGGACGGACGCGATGGTGGAGCCCTTCTGGCCCACGGCGACGTAGATGCAGCGGACCTGCTTCTCCGGGTCGCCCGAGCGCCAGTTGTCGCGCTGGTTGATGATCGTGTCGACGGCCACCGCGGTCTTGCCGGTCTGGCGGTCACCGATGATCAGCTGACGCTGGCCACGGCCGATCGGGGTCATCGAGTCGATGGCCTTGATGCCGGTCTGCAGCGGCTGCTTGACCGACTTGCGGGCCATGACGCCGGGGGCCTGCAGCTCCAGGGCACGACGGCCGGTGGAGGCGATGTCACCCAGACCGTCGATCGGGTTGCCCAGCGGGTCCACGACGCGGCCGAGGTAGCCGTCGCCGACCGGAACCGAGAGGACCTCGCCGGTGCGGCGCACGGTCTGGCCCTCTTCGATGCCACCGAACTCGCCGAGGATGACGACACCGATCTCGCGGGTGTCGAGGTTCAGCGCGAGGCCGAGCGTGCCGTCCTCGAACCTCAGCAGCTCGTTCGCCATGACCGAGGGCAGGCCCTCGACATGCGCGATGCCGTCCGCCGCGTCAGTGACCGTGCCGACCTCTTCCACAGAAGCGGCGTCCGGCTGGTACGACTGGACAAAGTCGGCCAGCGCGTCCCGGATCTCCTCCGGACGGATCGTAAGCTCCGCCATCAGGCTTCCCTGCTCTCCTAGTTTGCGATCCTCGGCCCGCCATTGAGGGCCGCAAGTATTCGACTCTCGGCCGGGTCTGCCGAACCGGCCGTCCGATGTGCCGGCTCCTTGGGGAGCCGGTTTCCCGACCGAGGGTCGGATGTGCTGCTGCTTCGGTGCTCAGCCTTCGAGCGACTGGCGAGCGCCTTCGAGGCGGCTCGACACGGTGCCGTCGATGATCTCGTCGCCGACCTGCACCCGGACACCGCCGACGACCTCGGGGTCGACGTCGATGTTCAGGTGGACCTGGCGGCCGTACATCCGGGCCAGAGCACCGGACAGGCGCTCCTTCTGGGTGTCCGACAGCGGCACCGCAGTGGTGACCAGGGCCACCACGCGGCCGCGGCGCGCGGCGGCGAGCTTCGAGTAGGACTCCAGGCCCTGCTCCAGGCTACGGCCACGCGGCGCGTTGACGATGGCCGTGACCAGCCGGACGGTGCCCGCGTGGGCGCGGCCGCCGAGCAGCTTGTTGATCAGCGCGGCCTTCGGGGCGATGCCGGCCTTCGGCTCGGTCAGCGCGGCGCGCAGCTCGTGCGAGCCGCTCACCACCCGGCTGAACCGGAACAGCTCGTCCTCGACGTCGTCCAGGGCGCCTGCCCTGTCCGCCGCGATGACCTCGGCGTACGCGGCCAGCTCCTCGGTCCCGTCCACCAGGTCGCGCGAGCCCGACCAGCGGGAGCGGACCAGACCGGAGACGAGGTCGACGGTCTCGCCGGAGACCTGACCGGTCAGCAGCGAGGAGACCAGCTGGGCCTTGTCCTGACCCGACCGGGACGGGTCGGTCAGGACACGGCGCAGCGACACCTCACGGTCCAGCACGGCCGTGACGGCGGTGAGCTCCTCGGCGAGCTTGGCCGCGTCCACCGAGGTGGAGTCGGTCAGGCTCTCCAGGTTCTGCCGGCCGGCGGCGAGGGCCTCGCGGCTGGCGCCGATCACTTGGCCGCACCCTGAGCAACGGCGGCCTTGGCCTCCAGCTCGTCCAGGAAACGGTCGATCACGCCGCTCTGCCGAGCGCTGTCCTCAAGGGACTCACCCACGATGCGGGAAGCCAGCTGGGAGGCCAGCGAACCCACGTCCTGGCGCAGGACGGCGGTCGCCTGCTTCTTGTCGGCCTCGATCTGCGCGTGGCCGGCGGCGACGATGGCCTCGCGCTGACGCTGGCCCTCCTCGCGCATCTCGGTGAGCTGGGCAGCGCCCTGCTCGCGAGCCTGCTCGACGATGCGGGCAGCCTCGTGACGCGCCTCGGCGAGCTCGGCGCGGTACTGCTCAAGCAGGGCCTGGGCCTCGGCCTGGGCGGCCTCGGCGCGCTCCATGCCGCCTTCGATGGCGTCCCGACGCTCCGACAGCACCTTCTCGATGCTGGGGAGGAGCTTCTTGCCGAGCAGGCCGAAGACGATGAAGAAGCAGAGCAGGCCGATGATGATCTCGGGCCACGCGGGCAGGAGAGGATTCATGATCTCCTCCGTCTCCGCAAGCTGAGCCACGACGCTCATATCTGGACCTTCCTCGAAGGGTCTACGCCGGGGATTACTTGGGGCCCTGGCCGAAGACGAACGGCATGACGATGCCGATGAGGGCGAGCGCCTCGGTCAGCGCGAAGCCGATGAACATGTTGGAGCGGATCAGGCCGGCAGCCTCGGGCTGGCGGGCCATCGCCTGCACACCGTTACCGAAGATGAGACCGACACCGATGCCGGGGCCGATCGCGGCGAGGCCGTAACCGATCGAAGCGACGGAACCGTAGACGCCGACCTCAGCGAGCATGCTCATTGCAGTGTGTCCTTTGCGGGGATGGTGTACCGGTGGTGATTGGCCACCGGGCGTTCCGGGAGTGGTTCAGGAGGGCCGGGGCCCCCTGGCTCAGTGCGCCTCTTCGAGGGCACCGGCGATGTAGCTGCTGGCGAGCATCACGAAGATGTAGGCCTGCAGGAACTGGACCAGCAGCTCGAAGGCGGTCAGGCCGACGGCGACGACGAACGAGGCCGAGCCGTAGAGCGCACCCAGGGTCGGGCTGAGCAGGTACCAGGAGGCAACGGAGAACATCACGACCAGCAGGTGGCCCGCGAACATGTTCGCGAAGGCTCGGACCGCGAGCGTGAAGGGGCGCACGAAGATGTTCGAGAAGAACTCGATCGGCACCAGGATGAACATGACCCAGCCGGGGATGCCCGAGGGCCAGCAGAGGTTCTTGAGACCGCCGACGAAGCCGTGCTTCTTGAAGGTCAGCGTCATGTAGGTGATCCACACGACCGCCGCGAGGCCGGCCGGGAACGCGATCGCCGCCGTCACGGGGAACTGTGCGAACGGGATGATCGACATGATGTTCATCAACCAGATGAAGAAGAACATCGAGACGAGCATCGGGACGTACTTCTCGCCCTTCTTGCCGATCGTCTCCAGCACGATGGAGCGCTTGACGAAGTCGTAGCCGATCTCGCCGACCAGCTGCAGCTTGCCGGGGACCAGGCGCGGCTTGGCGAAGGCGGCCCAGAAGAAGACGACGACCAGGAGCGCAACGATGACCGACAGCAGCATCGGCTTGTTGAACTCGATGCTGCCGATCGAGAAGATCGGCTTGAACTGGAACTCGTTCAGACCCGGGGCCGGGAAGCCGCAGCCAGCGTCCCCGAAGTGGCAACTGCCTGAGGCGAGGAACGTGAGCTGATCAGCACTCACCACGGACTCCTTCGTCGTGACGCATGGTTACGGCAACCTCGGTGTGTCGGCGTGGCCTGCGGCCACGGAGCGGCACTGAAACTTGATGGGTTTCTCGCGGATCCCGCGCGCCGGTGCGCCGCACCACAGCGGGATCATCGAAGACTGCGCGGATTCGGGGGGCGATCCGTCCGCTGTTCGGACAGACCTGGCCGCTTCCCGTACTCCGTTGTTGCGACGGACGATAGCAGTCCGTCAGTGCGGCATAAACACCGCCCCCCTCGTTGGGGGGACAGTCGGGCCTCGTCACTGTTGACGCCCCGAGTCGGAAGGCTTGTCACCCTTCTTTTCCGAGGCGTCGGGGTCGACGTAGAAGGTCTTGGCCTTCAGCGCGCCACGCACCTGGAACCCCGTCCAGATCAGCGCGCAGCCGAGCAGCGTGAAGGCGAAGGCCTGCCGGTTGAAGAGCCCGGTGTCCTTGAAGACGGCCAGGACGATGCCGACCAGCAGGATCTGCGTGGTGTACACCAGGAGCGCCGCGGCCATCATGATCTGCGGGTTCGACCTGGTCAGGCGGTCGAGCGCGACCTGGCCGGAACTGAAGAAGGCCATCACCAGCAGCGCGCCGAAGAGGGCGCCGAGCAGCCCCTTCCCGCCGGCGACGGCGAACGAGATCGCCATGGCGATGATCCCGGCGGCCGCAGTGGGAATCGCGGCGCCTCGGAGGATCCGGGCGTCGGTGGACGGCATGTCGGCAGCTCCGGCGGCATGTCGATGAGACGGGGGGACGGGGCACAGAAGGTGGTGGGTGACACCGGACCGAGAGGCCGCCGCCCGGGCCGCCCGCTGGAGCGGCGGGCCCGTCGAGGGAGACCGACCAGGGACGGAAGTCCTCCACCTGTCAGGTCTTTCGGCGTGTTCTCGGTACTCGTGAACGGTATCACAAACTATTTGATGAGAGCTTTACCATGAATGTGTGGCACCTGTCACACCGACGGCGCAACGGTACAGCCGAACGGGTGAGCCCATTTGACGGAACATCAACTGCCTTGCTAGCGGCGTCCGGTGGTCCGGCCGTGGTCGTCGAGCGCGGAGGCTCCCCGGTCGGCTTCACCGAGAAGTTGCTTGTCCTTTGCCGACAGTTCGGCCATGGGGGCGGGCGGACGGCGCCGGTAGCGCGGCGGGACGAAGGCCTGCACCGCCTTCGGCGCGCGCGGCCGGAACTGCGGCGTCAGCAGCACCACCAGGCCGACCAGGCAGAGCCCGGCGAGCGTCAGCACCACCGTGCGGCCGGTGTTGGTGACCGAGAAGGCCACCGTGCCGAAGGCGATCAGCGCGGCCCAGAAGTACATGATCAGGACCGCACGGCTGTGCGAGTGCCCGACCTGGAGCAGCCGGTGGTGCAGGTGGCGCTTGTCCGCGGCGAACGGCGACTGGCCGGCCCAGGTGCGGCGCACCACCGCGAGCAGCAGGTCCGCCAGCGGCAGCGCGATGACCGTCAGCGGCAGCAGCAGCGGGATGTAGATCGGCACCAGGGCGTGCACGGTCGCGGTCTGTGAACCGGTCTCGCTGCTGATCAGGTCCGGGTCGACGCGGCCGGTGATGGAGATCGCGGCCACGGCCAGCATCAGGCCCAGCATCATCGAGCCGGAGTCGCCCATGAAGATCCGCGCGGGGTGCATGTTGTGCGCCAGGAAGCCCAGGCACATGCCGATCAACAACACGCTGAACAGCACCGCGGGCGCCGCGTCGGTGATCGTGTAGCCGTACCAGAGCCGGTAGCTGTACAGGAAGAACGCCATCGCGGCGATGCAGACCATGCCGCCCGCCAGGCCGTCCAGGCCGTCGATGAAGTTCACCGCGTTGACCATGACGACGACCAGGGTGACCGAGATGACCATGCCCTGGGTGGGGCTCACCGCGACCGCGCCGACACCGGGCACCGGGAGGGTGATCACCGTGACGCCCTGCCAGACCATCACACCGGCGGCGATCATCTGGCCGCCGAGCTTCACCAGCGCGTCCACGCCCCACTTGTCGTCGAGCACCCCGAGCAGCCACATGATCCCGGCGCCGGACAGCAGCGCGCGGATGTCGGTGCCCTGCGAGAACACCTTGCTCAGGTTGTCCAGCTGCGAGGCGACCAGGATGCCCGCGCACAGCCCGCCGAACATGGCGATCCCGCCGAGCCGCGGCGTCGGCTCGCGGTGCACGTCGCGGGCGCGGACCGGCGGCATGGCGCCGGCCGCGATGGCGAACTTCCGGACCGGGCCGGTCAACAGGTAGGTGACGGCGGCGGTGCAGAACAGCACCAGCAGATACTCACGCACCACCGGCCTCCTGCGTCACTGTCCAACGGGGAGGTACCGAAGGTACTCCCCTGCGTTCCCGGGGTTCGAGGTGCGTCGCCACGCCCCACACCTTATTGAGTCGGACGCTCAAGGCACGCATCGCGGTTCGCTCTCCCGGGTAGGAGATCCGAATATCCGTCGACGAGGCTCTCGTCACCGTCGGTCGGCGAAGGACAGGGCCAGCTCCCGGACCCGGTTCGCCACCCGCGCGCCCGTGCCCCCGGCGAGCGCCTGAGCGATCAGCCCGGCGAGCTCGGCGAGTTCCGCCTCGCCCATCCCCTGGCTGGTCACCGTGCCGGTGCCCAGCCGGATCCCGGAGGCCTCGGCCGCCGGCGCCGGGTCGAAGGGCAGCGCGCACTTGCCGAGCAGCAGTCCGGCCACGGCGCAGCGCCGCTCGGCCTCCGCGCCGGTGACGCCCAGCGGGCTCACGTCCGCCGTCACCAGGTGGGTGTCGGTGCCGCCGGTCAGCAGGCGCATCCCGGCCGCCGCGAGCCCTGTCGCCAGCACCCGCGCCCCGTCCACCGTCCGCTGCGCGTACGCCCGGTAGCCGGGCGTCGCCGCCTCGGCCAGCGCCACCGCCTTGCCGGCCACCTCGTTCATCGCCGCCCCGCCCTGGCTGAACGGGAACACCGCCCGGTCGATCCGCTCGGCCAGCTCCGCGGTGGACAGCAGCAGGCCCCCGCGCGGGCCGCGCAGCAGCTTGTGGGTGGCCGCCACGGTGACGTCCGCGTACGGCACCGGGGAGGGCGCCACGCCGGCCGCGACCAGGCCGGCGGTCTGGGCGACCGAGGCGATCAGGTAGGCGTCCACCTCGTCGGCGATCTCCCGGAAGGCGGCCCAGTCCGGGTGCCGGGGGTGCGAGATCGAGCCCGCCACGATCGCCTTCGGGCGGTGCTCGCGGGCCAGGTCGCGCACCTGGTCGAGGTCGATCAGGCCGTCGGCCTCGCGCACCCCGTACCCGGTGAAGGCGAACCAGCGGCCGGAGAAGTTCGCCCGCGAGCCGCAGCTGAGGTGGCCGCCGTGCTCCAGCGACATCGCCAGCACCCCGTCGCCGGGCCGCAGCAGCGCCGCGTACGCCGCCAGCATCGCCGAAGTCGCCGACCGGGGCTGGACGTTGGCGTGCGGAGCGGCGAACAGCTCACGGGCCCGGTCGATCGCCAGCAGCTCGGCGGCGTCCGCGAGGGCGCAGCCGGTGTGGTGCCGGCGGCCCGGGTAGCCCTCGGCGTACTTGTCGATCAGCGGCCCGCTCAGCGCCGCCAGGACGGCCGGGGAGGTCAGGTTCTCCCCCGCCAGCAGCTGGACCGTCTCGGCCCGCCGCTCGGCCTCGGCCGCCAGCAGGTCGGCCACCTGCGGATCGGCCCGGTGCAGTGCCTCGGAGGCCCACGGGCGCCCTCTGGTCGCGGTCGGGCCGGTCGGGGCGTCGGTGACGGTCATGGCGGGGCTCCGGGGCGGCGTGGGGGCGCCTCCCGGCGTGGGGCCGGGAAGGGTGGGTTCCTCCAGCGTAGGACCGGCCGGGCCGGGCGGCTCGTCGGCGCGGGGCCATTCGGCGCTCGGCCGCCGCGGGCCGTCCCCGGGCCGCCGGGGGGCCTCCGGGCCGCTCGCGGCGCGGGCGGTCAGCGCAGCGCGGGCACGCCGGTGAGCGCGGTGACCACCGGGTCGACCGCGTGGAATATCTCCTCGCCGCAGTTGCGGAACATGCCGATCGGGGCCCCGTACGGGTCGTCCAGTTCGTCAGACTCCGGGGTGGCGGCGAGCAGCCAGCCGCGCAGCGCGGCGGCCGCCCGGACCAGGGCGCGGGCGCGCTCGGTGACGTCGGCGCCGCGGCGCGGGTCGGGCAGGGTGCCCGGGTCGATCGTCCGCACCAGGCGGGTGAACTCCTTCAGGGTGAAGGTGCGCAGCCCCGCCTCGTGGCCCATCGAGATGACCTGGGCGCGGTGGTCCAGGGTCGCGGTGAGCACCAGGTCGGCCTCGACCACGTGCTCGTCCAGCAGCTCGCGGCCGGTGAAGCCGCCGCTGTCCGCGCCGTACTCGTCCAGGACGGTCACAGCGTGGTCCTCCATCGGCGCGCCCACGTGGCCCCAGGTGCCGGCGCTCTCCACCAGGATCCGGCCGGCCACCCGGGGGCTGAGCCGGGTGTCCAGCTCACGCCGGGTGAGCCGCTCGGCGATCGGCGAGCGGCAGATGTTGCCGGTGCAGACGAACAGGATCCGGAAGTGGTCCAGCGGCCTGGGGCCCACACTCAGGTACGGCGCTATGCCGGGCCCGGCATGGAGCGAGGCGATGGGCGTCAACTGCCGGCCTCCAGGTCGGGGACGACCTCCCTCAGCTGCTCGACGCTGATCGCGCCCGCCCGCAGCAGGACCGGGACCTTGCCCGTGACGTCGACGATGGACGAGGCGGTCGCGTGGTCCGCCTGTCCGCCGTCCAGGTAGACCGAGATGGCGTCGCCGAGCTGCGCCTGCGCCTCGTCGCAGGTGGCCGGGGACGGGCCGCCGGTCTTGTTGGCGCTGGAGACGGCCAGCGGGCCGGTGGCGTTCAGCAGCTCGATGGCGACCGGGTGCAGCGGCATCCGGACGGCGACGGTGCCGCGGGTCTCGCCGAGGTCCCAGCGCAGCGAGGGCTGGTGCTTGGCGACCAGGGTGAGCCCGCCCGGCCAGAACGCGTCGACCAGCTCCCAGGCCTGCTCGGAGAAGTCGGTGACCAGGCCGTGCAGGGTGGTCGGCGAGCCGACCAGCACGGGCGAGGGCATGTTGCGGCCGCGGCCCTTGGCGGCCAGCAGGTCGCCGACGGCCTCCGGCGAGAAGGCGTCCGCGCCGACCCCGTACAGGGTGTCGGTGGGCAGCACGACGAGTTCGCCCCGGCGAATGGCCGAGGCGGCCTCGCGCAGGCCGGTGGCGCGGTCCCCGGCGTCGGCACAGTCGTAACGGCGGCTCATCGGTGCGGTCCCCTTCCGGAATGGCTCATCACAGCGTTCACAGCACGGTCTTCACGGCGCGGCCGGGCGAGCGGCGCGGCCGCGGCCCGGCTGGTCACAACGACGCCCTGCGGGCTGTCGTGAAGCGCGGTCGGTTGTTCAGGTCGCGGTGGTCGGCGGTGTCCGTCCAGCCGCGTTCCTCATTGAAGATCCACGGGACCTGCCCGCCCTGCTGGTCGGCGTGCTCGATCACCACCGCGCCGCCGGGGCGCAGCAGCCGGGCGGCCACCCGCTCGATGCCGCGGATGGTGTCCAGGCCGTCCTCGCCGGAGAACAGCGACATCTGCGGGTCGTGGTCGCGGGCCTCCGGGGCGACGTACTCCCACTCGGTGAGCGGGATGTACGGCGGGTTGGAGATCACCAGGTCGAAACGGCCGTCCCAGGAGCGGTCGTCGGCGAAGGCCCGGGTGGCGTCACCGGCGTGCAGAGTGACCCGGGCGCGGTCGGGGCTGGCCTCGATGTTGCGCCGGGTGTACTGCAGCGCGCCCTCGTCGAGTTCGAAGGCGTGCACGGTCGAGCGCGGCAGCTCCTGGGCCAGGGCGAGCGCGATGGCGCCGGAGCCGGAGCACAGGTCGACGACCAGCGGCTCGGCCACGTCCATGTCTCGGACGGCGTCTATGGCCCACTCGACGACCGTCTCGGTCTCCGGCCGGGGCACGAACACCCCGGGGCCGACCTCCAGTTCGAGGTAGCGGAAGAACGCCCGCCCGGTGATGTGCTGGAGCGGTTCGCGCGCCTCGCGGCGGGAGACGGCCTCCCAGTAGCGGGCGTCGAAGTCGGCGTCCTTCACCGAGTGCAGCTGGCTGCGCTTGACGTTGTGGACGTAGGCGGCGAGTTCCTCCGCGTCGAAGCGCGGCGACGGCACGCCGGCCGCGGCCAACCGCTGGGTGGCCTGGGCCACCTCGGCGAGCAGCAGGTTCATCCGTACGACCTCTTGTTTCTGCGCTCCGGCTCGCGCCGTCGCTCGGGCTGGGGCGCGCCGGTCTCAGTTCTGTTGGGCCGAGGCGAGCTTGGCCGCCGCGTCCGCGTCGACGCAGGACTGGATCACCGCGTTCAGTTCGCCGTCCAGGACCTGGTCCAGGTTGTACGACTTGAACCCCGTGCGGTGGTCCGAGATGCGGTTCTCCGGGTAGTTGTACGTCCGGATCCGCTCGGAGCGGTCCACCGTACGGACCTGGCTGCGACGCGCGTCCGAGGCCTCGCGCTCGGCCTCCTCCTGCGCGGCGGCCAACAGGCGCGACCGCAGGATGCGCATCGCCTGCTCCTTGTTCTGCAGCTGGCTCTTCTCGTTCTGGCAGGACGCCACGATACCGGTCGGCAGGTGGGTGATCCGGACCGCGGAGTCGGTGGTGTTGACCGACTGGCCGCCGGGGCCGGACGAACGGTAGACGTCGATCCGCAGGTCGTTGGCGACGATCTCGACCTCGACCTCCTCCGCCTCGGGGGTGACCAGCACGCCCGCCGCGGAGGTGTGGATGCGGCCCTGGGACTCGGTGGCGGGGACGCGCTGCACGCGGTGCACGCCGCCCTCGTACTTCAGCCGGGCCCAGACGCCCTGCCCGGGCTCGGCGTTGCCCTTGGTCTTCACGGCCACCGAGACGTCCTTGTAGCCGCCGAGGTCGGACTCGTTGGCGTCGATGATCTCGGTCTTCCAGCCGATCCGCTCGGCGAAGCGCAGGTACATCCGGAGCAGGTCGCCGGCGAACAGCGCGGACTCCTCGCCGCCCTCACCCGCCTTGATCTCCAGGATGACGTCCTTGTCGTCGCTCGGGTCGCGCGGCACGAGCAGCATCCGCAGCTCCTCGGTCAGCCCCTCGCGGCGCTGCTCGCCCTCCTTCACCTCGGCGAGGAACTCCGGTTCCTCGGCGGCGAGTTCGCGCGCGGCCTCGATGTCCTCGCCGGCCTGTCGCCACTGCCGGTAGACCCGGGTGATCGGGGTCAGCTCGGCGTACCGCTTGGCCAGCTTGCGAGCGTTGGCCTGGTCGGCGTGGACGGACGGGTCGGCCAGCCTCTTCTCGAGGTCGGCGTGCTCGACGAGGAGCTCTTCGACTGCCTCGAACATGGAGTGGGCCTTCTTCCCGTGAGAACCGTTGGGAGCCGGTGAGGACCGGCCGGTCGTGCGAACCGCTGGAGGGGGTGCTGGGGGGATGCGAACGGCGCCGGCCCCCAGCGCCCCCGGAACGAGTACGGGGGCACCGGGAACCGGCGCCGTGGGAGCGCTAGGCCTTCGCGCTGTGCTGCTTGCCGAAGCGGGCCTCGAAGCGGGCCACGCGGCCACCGGTGTCGAGGATCTTCTGCTTGCCGGTGTAGAACGGGTGGCACTGCGAGCAGACCTCGGCGCGGATCTCGCCACTGGCCTCGGTCGAGCGGGTCGTGAACTCGGCACCGCAGGTGCAGGTCACACGGGTGACCACGTACTGGGGGTGAACGTTGGGCTTCAAGGGGTTCTCCTAGGTTCGGGAGGGCACCGGGTCGGCGGCGGGAGCGCCGCACGTGAACCGGGACCGACGGACCAGTCTGCCAGGACCGGCCGCATCTTCCCAAACCGGGTCGTGTTCCGGGATATTCCGGGCGCAGCTCAGCGCCGGGCGGGAGCCTTCGCCGGGGCCGTGGGGGCGGCCGTGGGGGCGGCCTGGGCGGGGTTCTCGGGCTGCGCCGAGACGATCGCCTGCGGGACCGGCTGGTCGGCCTTGAGGGCCGCCCAGAGCTGGTCCGCCTGCGGCTGCAGCTCGACCACCCGGTTGGGGTCGCCGGGCGCGGTCACCACCGGCAGGGTCACCATGCCGAGCTGATCCGGCCCGATCCCCTTGAGCTCCTGGACGAGCCCCACCAGGGCGTTCACCGAACCCAGCGCGGAGTCGGTGGTGATGCTGCGGGTCATGGTGTCGCCGATCGACCAGAGCTTGACCGGGTTGGAGTAGAGCCCGATCCCGCCGGCCTGCTGGAGCAGCGACTTCACCATCTGCTTCTGGAGTTCGATCCGGCCGAGGTCGCTGCCGTCGCCGACGCCGTGCCGGGTGCGGACGAAGGCCAGCGACTGCTGTCCGTCGAGGTGGTGCTCGCCCGGTGCCAGGTCGAGCCCGCTGTCCTTGTCGTGGATGGCCACCGTGGTGCTCACGGTGGCCCCGCCTATCGCGTCCACGACGCGGGCGAAGCCGGCGAAGTCGATCTGCACGTAGTGGTCCATCCGCAGCCCGGTGAGCTGCTCGGTGGTCTTGACCGCGCAGGCCGCGCCGCCGGCCTCGAAGGCGCTGTTGTACATCGCGCGCTTGGCGCCGGCCACCGCCTTGCCGCCGGCGTCGGTGCAGTCGGGCCGGGTGACCAGGGTGTCGCGCGGGATCGAGACGACCTCGGCGTGCGAGTGGTCCTGGTTGACGTGCAGCACCATCGCGGTGTCCGAGCGGGCGGTGTCGCCGGTGTCGCCGCCGGCCAGGTCGCCGTTCTCGCCGTTGCGCGAGTCGGAGCCCAGCACCAGGACGTTGAACGAGCCGTCGGTGGCGGCCGGCGGGCGGGCGTCGCCGAGGCGGGCGTTGATGTCGACGCTCTTGATGTTGCCGTTGAGTTTGACGTACGCGTAGCCGGCCGCTCCGGCGCCGAGGACGACGAGCGCGGCGAACGCGCAGGCGGCCGCCCGCAGGATCTTGCGGCGGCGGGTCAGGACCCTCTTGTGCTCGGCCATACGGTCCAGAGTAAAACGGACAAGATGATCAAAAAGCCTCATGATGTCCCAACTCTGGAACAAAGCCGGGTGGACGCACCGAACCCCGGACCGCTCGCGCGATCCGGGGTTCGGTGGGCGACAACCGTCCGGCTACGGTCAGTCGTTGGAGCCGGGGGTGGTCTTGGCGATCTGCATCAGGAACTCGGCGTTGCTCTTGGTCTGCTTCATCTTGTCCAGGAGCAGCTCGATCGCCTGCTGCGAGTCGAGCGCGTGCAGCACCCGGCGCAGCTTCCAGACGATGGCCAACTCCTCGCTGCCGAGCAGGATCTCCTCCTTGCGGGTACTGGAGGCGTCCACGTCGACGGCCGGGAAGATGCGCTTGTCCGAGAGCTTGCGGTCGAGCTTGAGCTCCATGTTGCCGGTGCCCTTGAACTCCTCGAAGATCACCTCGTCCATGCGCGAGCCGGTCTCGACCAGCGCGGTGGCCAGGATGGTCAGCGAGCCGCCGTTCTCGATGTTGCGCGCGGCGCCGAAGAACTTCTTCGGCGGGTACAGCGCGGTCGAGTCGACACCACCGGACAGGATGCGGCCGGAGGCCGGCGCCGCCAGGTTGTAGGCGCGGCCGAGGCGGGTGATCGAGTCCAGCAGGATGACCACGTCGTGGCCCAGCTCCACCAGGCGCTTGGCGCGCTCGATGGCCAGCTCGGCGACGGTGGTGTGGTCCTCGGCCGGGCGGTCGAAGGTCGAGGAGATGACCTCGCCCTTCACCGACCGCTGCATGTCGGTGACCTCTTCCGGACGCTCGTCGACCAGGACGACCATCAGGTGGCACTCGGGGTTGTTGTGGGTGATCGCGTTGGCGACCGCCTGCAGCACCATCGTCTTGCCGGTCTTCGGCGGCGCGACGATCAGACCGCGCTGGCCCTTGCCGATCGGCGACACCAGGTCGATGATCCGGGTGGTCAGGATGCCCGCCTCGGTCTCCAGGCGCAGCCGGTCCTGCGGGTAGAGCGGGGTGAGCTTGTTGAACTCGGGGCGGCCGCGGCCGCTCTCCGGGTCCATGCCGTTGACGGAGTCCAGCCGCACCATGGCGTTGAACTTCTCGCGGCGCTCGCCGTCCTTGGGCTGGCGCACCGCGCCGGTGATGGCATCGCCCTTGCGCAGGCCGTTCTTGCGGACCTGGGCGAGCGAGACGTAGACGTCGTTCTGGCCCGGCAGGTAGCCGGAGGTGCGCACGAACGCGTAGTTGTCGAGGATGTCGAGGATGCCCGCGACCGGGATCAGGACGTCGTCCTCGCCGACCTGCGGCTCGGCGGGGCCGGCCTCGAAGCCCTCGCGGCGGGCGCCACGGCCCCGGCGGTCGCGGTAGCGGCCACGGCGGCCGCGGCGGCCGTCACCGAACTCGTCGTCGTCGTAGCCGCCCTGCTGGACCTGCGGCTGCTGGGTCTGCTGGCCGCCCTGGCGGGCCTGCTGGCCGTCGCCCTGAGCGGCCTGCTGCTGGCCGCCGCCCTGCTGGGGCTGGCGGTCGGTGCGCTCGCGGCGGTTGCGGCGGTCGCGGCGCGACTCGCGGGAGTCGCCGTCCTGGGCCTCGCCGCCGTCCTGGCGCTCGGCGCGCTCGGGGCGCTCCGCCCGCTCCGGGCGGTCGCTGCGGTCCCGGCGGTCCCGGCGGTCGCGACGGGTCTCGGTGCGGCCCTCCTCGCGGCCCTCGAAGGCGCGGGTCTCGGCCTGGCGGGTCTCGGCCTGCTTGGGCTCGGCCACGACGACGGCGGCGTCGGCCGTGACGTCGGCGGTCGGGGCGCCGGCGGCCGAGGTGGCGCGGCGGCGGGTGCGCTCGGCACGGGCGGGCGCGGCGGTCTCGGCGGCGGCCTGGACCGGGATCTCGATCTGGGCCTGCGACTCGGCGGCGGCCGGGGCCGCGGCGGCCGCAGCGGCGGCGGCCTTGGTGCGGCGGGCCGGCTTCTCGGCCGGCGCCTCGGCGGCGTCCGCCTTGGCGGCGGTGCGCTTGGTGGCGGCGGCCGGAGCACCACCGGCGGCGAGCAGCGGGTCTCCGCCGCTCTTCTCCTTGATGGTCTCGATCAGCTGGCTCTTGCGCATGCGTCCGGTACCGGTGATGCCCAGGTCCCCGGCGAGCTTCTGCAGCTCGGCCAGGACCATGCCGTCCAGGCCAGCGGCGGCGGTACGGCGGCGCCGCGCCGGGGCCGCGGGGGCGGCGGCTGCGTCCGACGCCTCGGCGTCCTGGCGCGCGCCCATCAGATCGGTGGAGTCGCTCACTAAGGGTCCTTCCCTGGAGCGGACGTCGGCCTGTCTGGCTCGGCGACCGGTTGTGCTGTCCTGACCGACGCTCGACTGCGTCGGTCCGAGGCGGTGATCCCCCGAAAGGCGGAAGCCGGTCGAGGGAGAGCTGCGAGGTGCGGTGCGTGAAGCACGGTGGTGCTGAGTGGCGCGGCGGGCCGGTCGGTCGTGTGCCGACCGGGCGTACCCCCACGCTTGCCTGCGAATCCCGGGCCCCCGTCGCGTGACGGTGGACCGCGCTCCGCCCGTCCTGGCCTCAAGGTGGGAGGCCGCGAGTGGGAGTCAGGTGCCGTCACGGCTTCGGGATGCGGCCGCGTGTCGCGCAGGCAGGCTGCGTACGCGCTGCGGTGGGCTCCCGGAGAATCGTCGCCCCGTGCATCGCCGCGACTCCACGGCAGTGGAGTGCTGGGATCGGGACGCGGCGCACCGAGCCCCGGAGGGCACCTGGTGCAGCAATGAGGTTAACACTACCGACCCCCTCAGACATTCCCCAGCCTTGCGCTTGCCAATCGTGTCCGGACGGCCCGGCTCGGCAGGTGGCCGGGCCAGGCCGGACGAGCAGCCCGGACGGGCCGTTCAGCCGTCCAGCGGGAGCACGGTGGCCCCGATCCGGTCGAGCTCCAGGCGGTGCGCGGCGAACGCCGGGTCGCCGCCGTGGCCGTGGTGCCCGGCGAAGGAGAGCACCTTGTCGGCGCCCGCCTCGTCGGTGAGCGCGAGGACGGTCGGGCCGGCCCCGGAGATCACCGCGGGGACGCCCTCCGCGCGCAGCGCGCCCACCAGGGCGGCGCTGTCGGGCATGGCGGAGGAGCGGTAGTCCTGGTGCAGGCGGTCCTCGGTGGCGGCGAGCAGCAGCTCGGGCCGCCTGGTCAGCGCCTCGACCAGCAGCGCGGCGCGGCCGGCGTTGACGGCGGCGTCGGTCAGCGGGACGGTCTTCGGCAGCAGGCCGCGGGCGGTCTCGGTGAGCACCTCGTCGGCGGGGACGAACACCACCGGGACGACCTGGTCGGAGGGCTCCAGGCTGACCGCCTTGGCCGACTCCTCGTCCGTCCAGGCGATGGTGAAGTTGCCGCGCAGGCAGGCCGCGACGTTGTCGGGGTGGCCCTCCAGCTCGGAGGCGAGGGCCAGCAGCGCGTCGTCGTCCAGCGCGGACGGGCCGCCGATGGTGACCGCGCGGGCGGCCACGATGCCGGCGCAGATCGCGGCCGAGGAGGAGCCGAGGCCACGGCCGTGCGGTATCCGGTTGGCACAGACCACTTCGAGGCCGCGCGGCTGGCCGCCGAGGCGGTCGAAGGCGGCGCGCATCGAGCGGACCAGCAGGTGGCGCTCGTCGCGGGGCAGCGTCTCGGCGCCCTCGCCGGCGATGTCGATGGAGAGCCCGGAGTCGGCGACCCGGACGACCACGTCGTCGTACAGGCCCAGCGCGAGGCCGAAGGCGTCGAAGCCCGGGCCGAGGTTGGCGCTGGTCGCGGGAACCCGGACCCGGACGGCGGCGGCACGGAACGCGGGACCGGCCATGCGGTGGACTCTCCTGGGGAAATCGGGCGGCGCGGATCGCGTCGTCGGTGCGAAGGCGGGGAATGGACCGCAGGCCCCGGCGGGGCGGGCGGTCACGGTCGTTGGCGCGGCCTGGAGAAGGCCGGACCCGGGGCATGTGCCACACGGCCGAACCCAGAGTATCGAAGAGAGGTTCCCCAGTGGTACACCCCGTGGTCCTCCGATCTGGTGTGTTGCCGCTTCTGGCCGGAATGCGTACCGGAATCGGATCGGAATGCGCGGCGTAATTGACACAAAAGTGTCACCGGAGAACATCGACGGGCCGACCCCCGAAAGGGTCGGCCCGTCGAGGCGTCGGGCGCCCGCGGGGCCCGACGGCAGGTCAGTCCAGCAGGCCCAGGCGCTGCGCCGCCGCCTCCGGGTCGATCGGGACGATCTGCGGCTGCGGTGCGCCGGCCACCGCCCAGTCCGGGTCCTTGAGGCCGTTGCCGGTCACGGTGCAGACGATGCGCTGGCCCGGGTCGACCAGGCCGGCCTCCGCCTTGGCCAGCAGGCCGGCCACCGAGGCGGCCGAGGCGGGCTCCACGAAGACGCCCTCCTGCGCGGCCAACAGCCGGTAGGCGGACAGGATCTGACGATCCGTCACCTTGTCGATGAGGCCGCCCGACTCGTCCCGCGCGGCGAGCGCGAAGTCCCAGGAGGCCGGGTTGCCGATCCGGATCGCGGTGGCGATGGTCTGCGGCTTGAGCACCGGCGCGCCGTCCACGATCGGGGCCGAGCCGGAGGCCTGGAAGCCCCACATCCGCGGGGTGCGCGTGGCCAGGCCGTCGGCGGAGTACTCGCGGTAGCCCTTCCAGTACGCGGTGATGTTGCCCGCGTTGCCGACCGGCAGGACGTGGATGTCCGGGGCGTCGCCGAGCATGTCGACGATCTCGAAGGCCGCGGTCTTCTGACCCTCGATCCGCACCGGGTTCACCGAGTTGACCAGCGCCACCGGGTACTTCTCGGACAGTTCACGCGCGAGGGTGAGGCAGTCGTCGAAGTTCCCGTCCACCTGGAGGATCTTGGCGCCGTGCACCAGCGCCTGGCCCATCTTGCCGAGGGCGATCTTGCCCTGCGGGACGAGCACCGCGCAGACCATCCCGGCCCGCACCGCGTACGCGGCGGCGGAGGCCGAGGTGTTGCCGGTGGAGGCGCAGATGACGGCCTGCGCCCCCTCCTCCTTGGCCTTGGAGATGGCCATCGTCATCCCGCGGTCCTTGAAGGAGCCCGTCGGGTTGGCGCCCTCGACCTTGAGGTAGACCTCGCAGCCGGTGCGCTCGGACAGCACCTGGGCGGGGACCAGCGGCGTGCCGCCCTCCAGCAGGGTGACCACCGGGGTGGCCGCGGTGACCGGCAGGCGGTCCCGGTACTCCTCGATCAGGCCGCGCCACTGGTGGGTGTGCGCGCCTCGGACGACGTTCTCGGCAACGGCGTTCATGGCTGTTCCTTACTCCCCTTCGACCCGCATGATGCTGGCCACGTCCCGCACGCTGTCCAGCGCGCGGAGCTTGTCGACCGTCGCCGACAGCGCGGCGTCGGTGGCACGGTGAGTGACCACGACGAGCGAGGCGTCGCCGTCGCGGCCCTGCTGGCGCACGGTGTCGATGGAGACGCCGTGCTCCGCGAAGACGGACGCGACCTGGGCGAGGACGCCCGCACGGTCGTCCACGTCCAGGCTGACGTGGTAGCGGGTGACCACCTCGTCCATCGGCTTGGCGGGCAGCTGCGTGTACACCGAGTCACCGGGACCGGTGGCGCCGGCCAGCTTGTTGCGACAGACCGCGACCAGGTCGCCGAGCACCGCGGAGGCGGTCGGCGAGCCGCCCGCGCCCGGGCCGTAGAACATCAGCCGGCCGGCCGCCTCGGCCTCGACGAACACCGCGTTGTACGCCTCGCGGACGGAGGCCAGCGGGTGCGACAGCGGGATCATCGCCGGGTGGACCCGCGCGGTGACGGACTCGCCGTCCGCCGCCCGCTCGCAGATCGCGAGCAGCTTGACCACGCAGCCCATCTCCTTGGCGGAGGCGATGTCGGCGGCGGTCACCTCGGTGATGCCCTCGCGGTAGACGTCCGCCGCGGTGACCTTGGTGTGGAAGGCGATGCCGGCCAGGATCGCGGCCTTGGCGGCGGCGTCGAAGCCCTCGACGTCGGCCGTCGGGTCGGCCTCGGCGTAGCCCAGCGCGGTGGCCTCCTCCAGCGCCTCCGAGTAGCCGGCGCCGGTGGTGTCCATCTTGTCGAGGATGAAGTTGGTGGTGCCGTTGACGATGCCCAGCACCCGGTTGACCTTGTCCCCCGCGAGGGACTCGCGCAGCGGGCGCAGCAGCGGGATCGCGCCCGCCACCGCGGCCTCGTAGTACAGGTCCACCCCGGCCCCGGCGGCCGCGGCGTGCAGCTCGGTGCCGTCCTTGGCGAGCAGCGCCTTGTTGGCGCTGACCACCGAGGCGCCCCGCTCGAACGCCGACAGGATGAGGTGTTTGGACGGCTCGATGCCGCCGACGACCTCGACCACCACGTCGATGTCGCCCCGGTTGACCAGGGCCTCGGCGTCGGTGGTGATCAGGTGCTCGGGCACGCCCGGACGCACCCGGCCGGCCCGGCGGACCGCGATCCCGGCGAGCTCGACCGGGGCACCGATGCGCGCGGCGAGGTCGTCGGCCGTCGTCGTCATGATGCGCGCCACCTCGGAGCCCACCACACCACAACCCAGCAACGCCACCTTCAGCGGGCGCGTACGCATCATCCGACTCCGCTCTGCATTCTTCGTGCTTCGGTAATTCCGGCGGGATTCTGGGGGCCGCCGGGAACTTCGGTCCGTACCAGTCTCGGGGACTTCCCGCACGGATCTACGGTCGTTCCATGATCTGAGACAAGGATTTCGTCATCCGATATCGAGACGCAGGAGATCCTCCTCCGTCTCGCGCCGGACGATCACCCGCGCGGCACCGTCCTTGACGGCCAGCACGGGAGGCTTCAGGGCGTGGTTGTAATTGCTCGCCATCGAGCGGCAGTACGCGCCGGTGGCGGGCACCGCGACCAGGTCGCCCGGGGCCAGGTCGGCCGGCAGGAAGGCGTCCCGGACCACGATGTCGCCGGACTCGCAGTGCTTGCCGACCACCCGCACCAGCATCGGCTCGGCGTCGCTGCGGCGCGACACCAGGGCCACCGAGTACTCGGCGTCGTACAGCGCGGTCCGGATGTTGTCGGACATCCCGCCGTCCACGCTGACGTAGGTGCGCAGGCCCTCCAGCGGCTTGACGGTGCCGACCTCGTACAGCGTGAACGCCGTCGGGCCGACGATCGCCCGGCCCGGCTCCACGCTCAGCCGGGGGGTGTCCAGGTTCGCGGCGGCGCACTCGCGGCGCACGATGTCGGCCAGCGCGGCCGCGATCTCGGCCGGCTCGCGCGGGTCGTCCTCGCTGGTGTACGCGATGCCCAGGCCGCCGCCCAGGTCGATCTCGGGCAGCTCGACGCCGTGCTCGTCGCGGATCTCGGCCAGCAGGCCGACCACCCGGCGGGCGGCCACCTCGAAGCCGGCGGTGTCGAAGATCTGCGAGCCGATGTGCGAGTGGATGCCGCGCAGCTCCAGGCCCTCGTGCCCGAGCACCCGGCGCACCGCCTCGGCCGCCGATCCGTTGCCCAGTGACAGCCCGAACTTCTGGTCCTCGTGCGCCGTGGCGATGAACTCGTGGGTGTGCGCCTCGACCCCAACGGTGATCCGGATCAGCACCTGCTGGCGGACGCCCTGGCGGGCCGTGACGGCGGCCAGCCGCTCGATCTCCTCGTAGGAGTCGACCACGATGCGCCCGACGCCGGTCTTCACCGCGTGTTCGAGCTCGTCCGCCGTCTTGTTGTTGCCGTGCAGCGCGATCCGCTGCGGCGGCATCCCGGCGGCCAGCGCCACCGTCAGCTCGCCGGAGCTGCACACGTCGAGGTTCAGGCCCTCCTCGTGCAGCCAGCGCACGATCGCCTTGGAGAGGAACGCCTTGCCGGCGTAGAAGACGTCCGCCTCGGTGCCGAAGGCGTCGCGCCAGGCCCGCGCCCGGGCCCGGAAGTCGTCCTCGTCGAGCACGTAGGCCGGCGTGCCGAACTCGGCCGCCAGGGACTTGACGTCGATCCCGCCGACGGTGGCCACGCCCTCGGCGTCGCGGGCGACGGTGCACGACCAGACCTTGGGGTCGAGCGCGTTCAGGTCGGCCGGCGGGGCGGAGTAGTGGCCCTCGGGCAGCACGTCACCGTGACGGGGGCCTGCGGGGTGTGCGGAGCGAGACATGTCCTGCTTCCTTGACCTATGGCGAGGGGCGGCGACGGTCTCCGTTGACCGTCAGCCGCCCCCGCTGCGCACTTGGGGGTGGTGCCTACATCCGCTCGGGCGCCGTGACGCCCAGGAGCGTCAGGCCGTTGGCCATCACCGTTCGCGTGGCCTCGACCAGCCAGAGCCGGGCGCGGTGCGTGTCCGTGAGCTCCTCGTCGCCCTTGGGCAGGAACATGCAGTTCTCGTACAGGCGGTGGTACTTGCCCGCCAGGTCCTCCAGGTAGCGGGCGACCCGGTGCGGCTCGCGCAGCTCGCCGGCCGTGGCCAGGATCCGCGGGAACTCGCCGAGGGCACCGAGGATGTCGTTCTCCCACACGGTGGCGAGCAGCTCGGGCTTGAAGTCCTGCGCCGCGCCCTTGTCGACACCGAGCTGCGCGGCCTTGCGGGCCACACCGCACATCCGGGTGTGCGCGTACTGGACGTAGTAGACCGGGTTCTCGTTGGACTGGCTGGTCAGCACGTTGATGTCGAGCGTGATGGTGGAGTCCGTGGGGGACCGCGTCAGGGTGTAGCGGGCGGCGTCCACGCCGATCCACTCGATCACGTCGTCGATCGTGATGATGTTGCCGGCCCGCTTGGACATGCGGACCTCTTCGCCGTCGCGAAGCATCTTCACGAACTGGCCGATCTTGACCTCGATGTTGCGGTCCATGTCGTCGCCCGCGCAGGCCACGATGGCCTTCAGCCGGTTGACGTAGCCGTGGTGGTCGGCGCCCAGCATGTAGACGGAGACCTCGGCACCGCGGTCCCGCTTCGACAGGTAGTACGCGGCGTCGGCGGCGAAGTAGGTGGTCTCGCCGTCGGCCTTGACCAGGACGCGGTCCTTGTCGTCGCCGAAGTCGGTGGTGCGCAGGAAGACCGCGCCGTCCTGCTCGAAGACGTGGCCCTGCTCGCGCAGCCGGTCCATGGCCTTCTCGACCGCGCCGGAGTCGTGCAGCGACTTCTCCGAGAACCAGACGTCGAAGTGGGTGCCGAACTCCTGCATCGAGCGCTGGATCTCGGCCACCATGAGCTTGAGGCCCTCGGCGCGGAAGGCCTCCAGCTGCTCGGCGTCGGGCAGGTCGAGCACGCCCGGGACGCCGTCGGTGATGGCCTTGGCGATGTCGCCGATGTACTCGCCCACGTAGCCGTCGGCGGGGACGGGCTGACCGTTCGCGGCGGCCTTCAGCGAGCCGGCGAACTTGGAGATCTGCACGCCGGCGTCGTTCAGGTAGTACTCGGTGGTGACGTCGGCGCCGCTGGCCCGCAGCACGCGCGCCAGCGAGTCGCCGACGGCGGCCCAGCGGACGCCGCCGATGTGGATCGGGCCGGTCGGGTTGGCGGAGACGAACTCCAGGTTGATCTTCAGGCCCTTGAGCGCCTCGTTGCGTCCGTAGGCCTCGCCCGTCTCGACGATGGTGCGCGCCAGCGCGCCCTGGGTCGCGGCGTCCATGGTGATGTTCAGGAAGCCCGGCCCGGCGATGTCGACCTTGGCGACGCCGGTGATCCCTCGCAGGCGGTCGGCCAGCAGTTCCGCCACGGCTCGCGGCGGGCGGCCGGCCGCCTTGGCGAGCTGGAGGGCCACGTTGATCGCGTAGTCGCCGTGGTCCCTGTTCTTGGGTCGCTCGACCGTCACGTGCTCGGGCACGGCGACGGTCAGCTCGCCCGCCTCGACGGCGGCGCTCACTGCGGCCTGGACTGCCTGGGAAAGCTCTGCGGGTGTCACGACGCCAAGCGTAGGCGAGACGGGGTACCCGCCCGCCACCCGGTTTGCCGGTCGGGACGCCCGCGGGCGCTCCCGTCAGCGGTGTCAGCCTCGATCCGTCCGCTCTGTTCGCTCAGGGCGAAACCCGCTCGGCTGTCCGCCCAGGGTCATCAGCCGCCGCACCAGCGCCACCAGATCGGCCGGGTCGAAGGGCTTGCCGAGGTAGCCGTCCACCCCGACGGCCTCCCCCAGGTCCAGATCGGCCGGGGTGCAGGCGCTCACGATCGCGATCGGCAGCCGGCTGGTCCCCGGGGTCGCGCGCAGCCGGGCCGCCGTCCGCAGGCCGTCCAGGCGCGGCATCATCACGTCCAGCGTCACCACGTCCGGCTTCACCCGGCGGACCACCTCCAGGCACTCGGCGCCGTCGGCGGCGGTCACCACCTCGAAGCCCTCAAGCTCCAGGTTGACCCTGATCAGCTGGCGGATCACCTCGCTGTCGTCCACCACGAGGACCCGCCCGGACACTCCCGACACCTCACCGAGGGTATCGGCGCCCCCGCCGCCCCGTCCGGCCTTTGGGCACTTCCACCACCCCCGCCGCCCGCCGCCGGCGCACCCCGCACCCGCGCCGGCACCCCTGCCGCAAACCCGTGCACGGACCACGCCCCGAGCCTGGTAGTGTTCTTCACGTCGGAGGCCGAAACGCCGACGACATCGAGCAGGCCCCCGTAGCTCAGGGGATAGAGCACCGCCCTCCGGAGGCGGGTGCGTAGGTTCGAATCCTACCGGGGGCACTTCGCAAGAAGTGCAACTGAGGCCCAGATCAGTGGAGTTGATCCACGGATCTGGGCCTTCGTCATGTCCGGGCCCGGTCGGCGGCGCGCGCTGCGGGCCCGACCGGGCTCAGGACGAGGTGCCCTCGACCTGGGAGACCAGCCCGGCGATGGTGTGGTCGAAGTAGGCGCTGTAGGACACGTCGTCGCTGTCGCCGCCCTGCTGGTAGCCGCCGATGGCGCCGACCACGTCGCCGGTGGCGACGTTGATCCAGGGGCCGCCGCTGGTGCCGGACGGGTAGGCGGGGCAGTCGATGACGCGCTGGTAGGTGCTCTGCCGGCCGGTGGTGTTGGTGCACAGGATGGGCTCCTCGGCGTCGCCGGGGTAGCCGTAGAGGCGGACGGTGGCGCCGAAGGGCTCGTCGGCGCCGAGCCGGTTGCCGCCGACCACGTCCTCGACGTTGCGGCCGTTGTTCGGGGCCGTCTCCAGGATGGCGAAGTCCTCGTCCTGGTCGCCCTTCTGGGACCAGCCGGTGGTGGTGTGGACCGCGGTGACCTGCCAGCTGCCGTACGGGGCGGAGCCGTCCCGGTAGCCGGGGACGAAGGTGACGCCGCCGGCGCTGCCGAGGCAGTGCGCGGCGGTCAGCAGCAGGTTGCCGCCGGGACTGTGCAGCACGCTGGCGGTGCAGAAGTGGTTGCCGGCCGCCGCGGCGCCGCTGAACAGCGCGCCCACGGTGGCCGCTTCGGGGGTGGCGGCGGCGGTGGCGGTGGTGCCGAGGACGACGCCGCGGGTGTCGGGGGTGGCCGGCGCGGAGGGCGTCGGGGTGGCCGCCGGGGCGCTGCCCGGGTCGGCGCTCGCGCCGGCGCCCGCACTGCCGGTCGGGCCGTCCGTCGGGGCGGCGGAGGGGCTGTCGGTCGGAGCGGGGGCGTCGACCGGTGCGGGTGCGGCGGGCGCCTCGGACGCGGGCGCGGTCGCGGCCGGCGCGACGGCGGCCCGGGAGCTGCGGGCCGCCTTCCCGGCGGCCGTCGCGTCGGACAGGCTCAGCCCGTGCGTGCCGGTGACCACGGCGGCCACCACCACCGCCGAGAGCGCGGTGAACAGGGTCGGCCCCAGAAGGCTGCGGCGGCGGCGCGACGTCGGGCGGCTGTGCTGACCCATGTCTGTCTCTCCTGCCAGTGATCGACGGCTTCCCGGGGGCTGCGTGCGATCAACGACTATGCCGCTTCAGCCTGGAAAGGTCGTTACCGGTGGCTGGGATATCCATGAGAAAAAGCTCACCCGTCGGCGCGTAAGCGGTCCAGCGCGCTCCCCAGTTCCTCGGCCCCGATGAAGGCGGTGTGCGTCCCGGCGACGGTGCAGGTGAAGGCACCGGCGACCGAGCCGGCCCGGGCGCACTCCAGCGGCGGGCGGCCCCGGAACCAGGAGGCGAGGAAGCCCGCGACGAAGGCGTCCCCGGCGCCGTTGGTGTCCACCACCGGGCGGCCCGGGTCGACGGCCGGCAGGTGGCGCACCTCGTCGTCGTCCCGGGTGAGCAGGTAGCAGCCGTCGGCGCCCGCGGTGGCGGTGACGACACCGGCGCGGCCCTCGGCGAGGATCGCGCGCATCACCTGCTCGTGCCGGCCGCGGCAGCCGGCCACCGAGAGGAACACCAGGTCCGAGCCGAGCGCGTAGTCGCGGTGGTGCGGGTTGCTGCCGTCCCAGTCGTGCAGGTCGGTGGAGGTGGTGCGGCCGAGCCGGTGGAGGTCGGCGTACATGTCCCGGTTGACGCCGGTGATGGAGAGGTGGACGTGCCGGCTGCGCCGCGCGTACGGCAGGTAGAACTCGGGCGGCAGCCGCAGGTCGGCGGGGTGGCGGCCGTCGAAGAAGGAGAACCGGCGGCCGGCGGCGTCCACCAGGTTGACCCCGCGCGGGGTGCCGTGCGGGCTCACCAGGTGCGCGAAGTGCAGGCCGTGGTGCTCGTAGGAGGCGCGGACCAGGGCGCCCTGCGGGTCGTCGCCGAGGAAGTCGAGGAAGGCGGTGCGCAGGCCGAGGCGGTGGGCGCCGAGGGCGACGCCGTTGCCGGTGTGGCCGACGTAGTCGCGGACGGGTCCGACGAACAGCGAGTCGCCGGGCGGGACCTCCAGCCGGTCCACCCGGACGATGGTGTCGACGCCGGAGCCGCCGACGACGAGCAGGTCGAACTCGGGCAGCACGACGGCGCCTCCTTGGTCCCTGGACGGTGGCCAGGAGTCAAGCAGGCGCCGGAGGTTGACTGCAAGGTCTTGCTGAAAATTTCAGGGTTCTCGTCGGGGCTCTGCCGGGACGGCCGGGTGGGCCCCCGCCTGCACCTCGACCGGGGCGACGGTCGTCACGGCGGGCGCCGGCCGGTGGTCGATCACCCGGAAGGCGATCAGCGCGGCCAGCAGCAGGACGCCCGTCGACACCCAGTTCGCGACCACGTAGCCGTGCACCGTGGCCTGGGCCCGCACCACCGGCGACGAGGCGATCCGGGTGGCCAGGAACGACGCGGTGGCACTGGCCGCGACCGTGTTCAGCAGCGCCGTGCCGAACGAACCGCCCACCTGCTGGGCCGAGTTGATGGTGGCCGAGGCCGCGCCCGCCTCGCGCGGGGAGACCCCGAGGGTGGCCAGGTTCATCGACGGCATGAAGACCAGGCCCATGCCGGAGCCGAGCAGCAGTTCGGCGGGCAGCACCGTGCCGGCCCACGGGCTGTCCACCGTCATCCGGGTCAGCCAGGCCATGCCGGCCGCGGCGAGCAGCAGCCCGGGGCAGACCAGGTTCCGGGTCGGCACCCTGGTCATCAGCCGGGCCGCGAAGCCGGTCGAGCTGAGCACGATGGCGGCCGTCATGGGCAGGAAGGAGACGCCCGACAGCACCGGCGAGAAGTGCTTGATGACCTGGAGGTAGTAGGTGAGGAAGAGGAACAGGCCGAACATGCCGATCATGGCCAGGCCGACCGAGAGGGCGGCGCCGCCGCGGTTGCGGTCGGCGACGATGTGCAGCGGCAGCAGCGGGTGCGCGGTGCGCCTCTCGACCAGGACGAACACCGCGAGCAGCGCCAGGCCGAGGGCCAGCGAGCCGAGCACCAGCCCGTCGCCCCAGGTCCGGGTGACGGCCTCGGAGGTGCCGAAGACGATCGCCAGCAGGCCGCCGCAGCCGAGCAGCGCGCCGGGCAGGTCGAGCCGGACCCGGCGCCCCCCGGCGGCGTCGTCGCGCTCCAGGAGGCAGGTGGCCGCGAGGGCCGCGGCGGCGGCGATCGGGACGTTGACGAACAGGCACCAGCGCCAGTCCAGGTACTCGGTCAGCAGCCCGCCCAGGATCAGGCCGAGTGCGGAGCCGCCGGCGGCGATCGCGCCGAAGACGCCGAAGGCCGTACTGCGCTCCTTGGGGTCCGTGAAGGTGGTGGAGAGCAGCCCCAGGGCCGAGGGGGCGAGCAGGGCGCTGAACCCGCCCTGGAGGGCGCGGGCGCCGAAGAGCATGGCCGGGCCGTCCGCCGAGCCGCCGAGGGCGGAGGCGGCGGCGAAACCCAGCAGGCCGACGGTGAAGACGCGTTTGCGGCCGAAGAGGTCGCCCAGCCGTCCGCCGAGCAGCAGCAGGCCGCCGAAGGCGAGCGTGTAGGCGGTGATCACCCATTGCCGGTCGGCGTCGGAGATGCCCAGGTCCCGCTGGGCCGACGGCAGCGCGATGTTCACGATGGTGACGTCGAGGACGATCATGAGCTGGGCGACGGCGATGACCGCCAGCGCCCACCAGCGGCGGCTGTCCGCGTTCTCATGACCGGTGGCGGTTCGCGCAGACACTGGTCAGCCTTCCGGAGGGGTACGGAGGGGTCACGCAGTCGGGGAAGTCACGCAGTCGCCTTCAAGCGAAGCTCCCGCACGGACGGATGGCAAGGAAAAACCTCACCAAATCGACCTTTTCGGGCCAAAGGACCAGCGGCCCCGGGACTCGCGGACGAGACCCGGGGCCGGCGGCCGCCCTACAGTGCGGACAGCTCCTCGACCAGGTCGTCCAGCCCCAGCGAGCCCTGCGAGAGCGCCGCCATGTGCCAGGCCTTGAGGTCGAACTCCTCGCCGCGCGCCTCGTGCGCCGCCCGCGCCGCCGCCCGGCCGCGCAGCCAGGCGCGCTCGCCCAGCTTGTAGCCGATCGCCTGGCCGGGCATGCCCAGGTAGCGGACCAGCTCGCTGTCCAGGTAGTCGGGGGTCAGGCCGCAGTACCGGCCGAAGAACTCCCGGGCCGCCTCCGGGCTGACCGGCTCGCCCGGCAGGTACGGGGAGTCGGCCGGGAAGTCCAGGCCCGCGTGCATGCCGATGTCGACGATCACCCGCAGCGCGCGCATCATCTGCGCGTTGAGGTAGCCGAGGCGGTGGCCCGGGTCGGTGAGGTAGCCGAGCTCGTCCATCAGGCGCTCGGCGTACAGCGCCCAGCCCTCCAGGTTGGCGCTCACCCCGCCCAGGCTGACCTGGTAGGTGGAGAGCCGGTCCGCGACGTAGTTCCACTGCGCGAGCTGCAGGTGGTGGCCCGGAACGCCCTCGTGGTACCAGGTGGAGACCAGGTCCCAGACCGGGAAGCGCTCCCGGCCGAGCGCCGGCAGCCAGGTCCGCCCGGGGCGGCTGAAGTCCAGCGAGGGCGCGCTGTAGTACGGCGCGGCCGCACTGCCGGGCGGGGCGATCCTCGACTCGACCCGGGTGATCGGCTCGGCCAGGTCGAAGTGGGTGCCCTGGAGGTCCCGGACCGCCTGGTCCATCAGCTCCTGGAGGTACACCCGGGTGGCCTCGGCGCCCTCCACGGCCGGGCCGTCCGCCTCCAGCCACTTCATCGCCGCCATCGGGCCGGCGCCGGGGCGGACCTTCTCGGCCTCGGCCTCCATCTGCGCGAGCAGGTCGCGGAACTCGCCCCAGGCCCATGCGTAGGCCTCGTCCAGGTCCAGGTCGGAGCCGGTCCAGAAGCGGACGAAGCGGCGGTAGCGCTCGCGGCCGGTGGTGTCGGAGGTGTCGGCGGCGGCCGGGCCGTAGACGTCGCGCAGCCAGTCGCGCAGGGCGGCCAGCGCCTCCCCGGCGGCCAGCGCGGGCCCGGACAGCTCGGCGCGCAGGCCCTCCGGCGCGCCCTGGACGAACGCGCCGAACCAGCCGCCGGGCACGTCCCCCTCCAGCCACTCGCCGAGCTGCCCGACCACGGTGGCCACCTGGCGCGGGCCGGACAGCAGGCCGCGCTCGATGCCGGCGGCCAGCGTCTCCCGGTACTGCGCCAGCGCGAGCGGCACGCGGGCCAGCCGGCGGCCGACCACCTGCCACTCGGCCTCGGTGTCCGTCCCCATCAGGGTGAAGACGTCCCGGACCTCGTGCACCGGGGAGCCCAGGTTGCGCACCGCGCGGAAGTTCTCCCCGGCCTCGTGGACGGCGAGGGAGGCGGTCAGCCGCTCGCGCAGCAGGCGGGCGCAGCGGCGCTCCGCCTCGTCCTGCGCGGCGTCGGAGCGTTCGGCCTCGGCGAGGGCCGCCAGGGTGCGGCGGCCGAGGTCGGCGATCGCCTCGGCGCCGGCCGGCGAGAGGTCGGGCAGCCGGTCGTCCTCGGGGCTGAACCCCAGGTAGACCGCGGTCAGCGGGTCGAGTTCGGCCAGGGCCCGGACGTAACCGTCGGCGACGCGGCGCGGGGTGGTGGCGTCGGAGGTGATCAGTTCTTCAACCATTCGGACATCATGGCGTGGCGGGGGCCGATTGCAAGCCTTTACCGGGCGATCGGTGACATGCACCGGCCGACCGCCGCCGGGCGGACCCACGCAAACACACGTTCGGGAAACCGCCGCGCGCGACAGGATCCGATCGGGCCCACGCCCATTACGCTGACCGCCATGGAAGCCCGCCCCGCCACGGCAACCGACCAGGTGCCCGCCCCGGCCGCACCCGGCCCCCGCCCGCGCCGCACCGGCTACCGGCGGCTGCCGGTGCAGCAGCGCCGCGAACAGCTGATCGCGGTCGCCCTGGAACTGTTCGCCGCCCGGCCGCCCGAGGAGGTGGGCCTGGACGACGTCGCCGAGGCCGCCGGGGCCTCCCGCCCGCTGGTCTACCGCTACTTCGCGGGCGGCAAGCAGCAGTTGTACGAGGCCGCGCTGCGCAGCGCTGCCGACGAGCTGACCAGCCGCTTCACCGTCCCGCTGGCCGGGACCCCGTCCGAGCAGCTGGCGGCCGTCCTGGACGGCTACTTCGCCTTCGTGGCCGAGCACGACGCCGGCTACTCGGCGTTGCTGCGCGGCGGTTCGGTGGTGGAGACGGCCCGCACCTCGGCGATCGTCGACGACGTCCGGCGGGCGGCGCTCAAGCGGACCCTGCGGCACCTCGGCGTGCGGGAGGCCGGGCCCCGGCTGACACTGCTGGTGCGCTCGTGGATCGCGGTGGTCGAGGGCGCGTCGCTGACCTGGCTGGACGAGGGGCGCACGCTGCCGGTGGGCGAGCTGCGCGACTGGCTGGTGGACCAGTTCACGGCGATGGCGGCGGCGACCGCGCTGCACGACCCGCAGACCGCGCAGGTGCTGGCCGTGCTGCTCGCGCTGGAGGGGCCGCAGGCGTCGCGGGCCGAGCGGCTGCGCGAGGTGCTGGCGGCCCGGTGACCCGACCCCCGTGCCCGGGGTCGGGGCGGCCGGTGCCGCGCCGGCAGGGCGTTACGCCTTGCCGAGCACCTGCCGCTGGCGGCCGAGGCCCTCGATCTCGATCTCGACGATGTCGCCCGGGGCCAGGAACGGCGTGCCGGGGTGGCCCAGGGTGACGCCGGCCGGGGTGCCGGTGACGATCACGTCGCCCGGCTCCAGGACCATGAACTGGCTGACGTAGCGGACCAGTTCGAGCACCGGGAAGATCATCTTGCCGGTGTTGCCGTCCTGCCGCAGGCCGCCGTTGACCCACAGCCGCAGCGGCAGCTGCTGCGGGTCGGCCACCTCGTCCGCGGTGACCAGCCAGGGCCCCAGCGGGGTGAAGGTCTCCGCCGACTTGCCCTTGTCCCACTGGCCGCCGCGCTCGAACTGGAAGGCCCGTTCGGTGACGTCGTTGGCGATCGTGTAGCCGGCGATCACCGCCGCGGCCTCCTCGTGCCCGGCCAGGTAGCGGGCGGTGCGGCCGATCACGACGGCCAGCTCGGCCTCGTAGTCGGTCTTCTCGCCGCCGCGCGGCACCAGCACCTCGTCGTACGGGCCGACCACGGTGCAGCTCGGCTTGAGGAAGATCACCGGCTCGTCCGGGGGCGCGACCCCGGCCTCGGCGGCGTGGTCGCGGTAGTTGAGCCCGATGCCGACCACCTTGCCCGGGCGGGCGACCGGCGCGCCCACCCGCTGCCCGGCGAGGTCCACCCGGGGCAGCGCCCCGGCGGCCACGTCCCGCGCCAGGGCGGCGGTGTCCAGCCCGGCCAGGAAGGCCCCGTCAATGTCCCGGGCACGCCCGGAGAGGTCGTACCCGATGCCGTCCTGGCCCAGCACGACCGGGCGCTCGGCGCCCGGGGGTCCGACGCGGAGGAGCTTCATCGATCCGTCACCAGCCTTTTCGTCGCAGCTCACCGGGGCGGCCGAAGACACCGCACCCGACTCTGGCAACGAGGTATATCAACGCCACCGGCCGTGAACCAGACCGTCCCGGTGGGCGGATTCCTCTCAATTCCCACAGTCGCCGCAGACGCCGAATCAGCGGCCCGCACGGTTGACAGCCTCCCGCCCGTACGGCGCCGAGGGCCCTCAGCCGCCCTGCGGACCGCCGCCGATCAGGCCGGCCAGGCTCAGCGCCCGCGGCCGGCCCGGCCCGCTCCGGGCGGCCTCCCGGTGCCAGCGGTCGAGGTCGCGCAGCGCGTCGGCCCGGACGTCCGGTTCGGCGGCCGGCTCCGCGGCCAGCTCGCGCAGCAGCGCGACGGCGGCGCCCGGGCTGCCGTCCTGGGCCAGCCACAGGGCCAGGTCGTGGCAGGTGCGCAGGGTGCGCGGGTCGGCCGGGCCGCAGATCCGGGCGAGGTCGGGGATGAGCGCGGTGAGCATCTCGACGGCCTCCCCGGGGGCGCCCTGCGCGCCGCGTAGCCAGGCCTGGTCGGCCCGGCGGCGCAGCTGCTCCGGGCTGGGGTCGTCCGGGCGGAGCACCCCGGGCCGGATCCGGCGCAGCCGTTCCAGCACCTCGGCGGCGGTGGCCGGCCGGTCCGCGGGCCGTTTGGCGAGCAGCCCGGCGACCAGGTCGGCCAGCGCCGGATCGGTACTGCGCACCCGGGGCGGGGTCTCCTCCAGGTGCTTGTACATGTACTCGGCGGCCGAGGAGGCGCGGAACGGGCGCCGCCCGGTGCAGAGTTCGTACAGCATGACGCCGAGCGCGTAGAGGTCGGCCCGACCGTCCACGGCGGCGCCGGACCAGCACTCGGGCGCCAGGTACGGGACGGTGCCGACCACGCTGCCGGTGGAGGTGAGCACCGCGGACTGGGTGAGCAACCGGGCGATGCCGAAGTCCAGCACCTTGGCCTTGCCGCCCGCGTCGACCATCACGTTCTCGGGCTTGATGTCGCGGTGGACGACGCCCGAGCGGTGCGCGGCGTCCAGCGCCTTGCAGACCTGGCGCATCCACTTCAGCGCGGCCTCCTGGTCCGGGACACCGTCCTTGAGGATGTCGGACAGGGCCCGGCCGCGGACCAGTTCCAGCACCAGGTAGTGGGTCCCCCCGGTGGCGGTCGCGACCAGGCCGTAGTCGTACACGGTCACGATGTGCGGATTGGAGAGGCCGCCGGCCGTACGGGCCTCGCGGACGAACCGCCCGACGGCCTCCCGGTCGGCGGCGTGCTCCGCCAGCAGCAGCTTGACCGCGACCTCGCGGTCGAGCCGCTGGTCGGTCGCCTTCCAGACCACCCCGAAGCCGCCCCTGCCCAGCCACTCGTCCAGCCGGTACCGGCCGTCGAGCACCTCCCCCTGCTGCATGTCCTCCCCCAAGTCCGCCGTGTCCGGGCGGTGTTCGCCGTCGGATCGGAGGGGTCACCATAGCGGCGGGGGGCGGCGAACGGGTGAACGGACGGGCCCTACGGCTTGGGCAGCCCGGGCGGGTTGACCTCGGAGGTCGGCACCGCCTCGTTGTCCAGGCCCCAGCGCTTGAGCACCTGGCTGTAACTGCCGTTCCTGATCACCTCGTTCAGCGCCCCGTTGAGCGCCTGGACCAGCCCGTTGCCCTTGCGGGTGGTCGCGGCGATCTTGCCGAGGACGTCCGCGCCGCCGCCCGAGTAGGTGCCGACGATCTCGGTCTCGCCGGTCTGCGCGACGTGGAAGGCCAGGTTGGGATTGGGGCCGACGTAGGCGTCGATCCGGCCGGAGGAGAGCGCCAGGTAGAACTCGGCGCCCTGGAAGTACTTGATGTCGATCGGCTTGAGGCCGTTCCTGGTGTTCTCCTCGCTCCAGGAGATCAGCAGCTTCTCCTGGTTGGTGCCGGAGGAGACGCCCACCGACCTGCCCGCCAGGTCCTTGGCGCCGGTGACCTTGAGGCCGCTGCCCTTCCTGGCCTCGAAGCCGAGGACGTCCAGCCGGTAGGTGGCGAAGTCGTACTTCTCCTTGCGCGCCTCGGTGACGGTGATGTTGGAGAGGCCGACGTCGTACTTGCCGCTGTCCAGGCCGACGAAGATGTTCTCCCAGGAGACCGGGTTGAACTCGACCTTGAGGCCGAGCACGTTGCCGACCAGGGTGGCGATGTCCGGCTCGACGCCGATGATGGTCCTGTCGTCGTTGGCGTAGAAGTCCAGCGGCGGGGTGGTGCCGAGGGAGTCGACGACGGCCAGGGTCCCCCTCCTCCTGATCTCCTCCGGGACGAGCGCCGCGATCGCGTCGACCTTGGCCGTGGTCACCCGGTTCTGGTCGGCCGTCAGGTTCACCACGGCGCCGTTCGGCGCGGTGCTGCCCTTGGCCGGGGCGAGTTCCGCCGTGGCCCCCGAGGACGCGCCGCCGCAGGCGGTCAGGGCGAGGGCGGCGGCGAGCGAGCCGGCGGCGGCCACGAGGGCGCGACGGGGTAGGGGCATGACGGAACTCCTGCTCGGTGAAGGGGGTTTCGGAGCGGCGGGAAGGGCTGGAGGACCTCGGCTCAGAGCACCTCGGCTCAGAGCACCTTGGCGAGGAAGGCCCGGGTGCGTTCGTGCCGGGGGCGGTCCAGGACTTCGGCCGGCGGGCCCTGCTCGACCACCACGCCGCCGTCCATGAAGACGACGGTGTCGGCGACCTCGCGGGCGAAGCCGATCTCGTGGGTGACCACGATCATGGTGGTGCCGGTCCGGGCGAGGTCCTTGATGACGTCCAGCACCTCGCCGACCAGCTCCGGGTCGAGCGCCGAGGTGGGCTCGTCGAACAGCAGCACCTTCGGCTCCAGGGCCAGCGCCCGGGCGATCGCCACCCGCTGCTGCTGGCCGCCGGAGAGCTGCCGGGGGTACGCGGCGGCCTTGTCCGCCAGCCCGACCCGCTCCAGCAGCGCCAACGCCGTCGCCCTGGCCTCGGCCCGGGGGCGGCGCAGCGCGGCGATCGGCGCCTCGACCAGGTTCTCCAGCACGGTGAGGTGCGGGAACAGGTTGAAGTTCTGGAACACGAAGCCGATGTGGGTGCGCTGGCGCAGCACCTCGCGCTCCTTGAGCTCGTACAGCCGGTCGCCGGAGCGCCGGTAGCCGATCAGCTCGCCGTCGATGGCGACGTAGCCGCCGTCGAGCTTCTCCAGGTGGTTGATCGCGCGCAGCAGCGTGGACTTGCCGGAGCCGGACGGGCCGAGCACCACGGTGACCGAGCCGGCCGGGACGTCCAGATCGAGGCCGCGCAGCACCTCCAGTGGCCCGAAGCTCTTGTGCAGGCCGCGGACCTGCACCATCGGTGCGGCCGCCGGTTCGGTCTTGGTGAGCGTGGTCATCGACGTCCTCCGGTGGTGCGGGCGGTCGCTGCGCGGGTGGTCGGCGTGCGGGTGGTCGGCGTGCGGGCGGGCAGGCTCCGGACGAAGGCCCGGGCGCGCTGGAGCGGGGTGGGCGGCGGGGTGCGCTGCGCGCCGCGGGCGAAGTAGCGCTCGACGTAGTACTGGCCGATGGACAGCACCGTGGTCAGCAGCACGTACCAGACGGTGGCGACCATCAGCAGCGGCACCACCCGGCCGGTCCGGCCGTAGACCACCTGGGCCTGGTAGAAGAGCTCGCCGATGGCCATCACGTAGACCACCGAGGTGCCCTTGAGCAGCGAGATCACCTCGTTGGCGGCGGCCGGCAGGATGCCGCGCATCGCCTGCGGCAGCACGATCCGCCAGCTCTGGCGCCAGCGCGGGATGCCGAGCGCGGTGGCGGCCTCCCGCTGGCCGGCGTCCACCGCGATGACGCCGCCGCGGATGATCTCGGCGGCGAACGCGGCCTGGTGCAGCCCGAGGCCGAGCACGGCGGCGCCGAGCGCGCTCAGCACGCCGACCGTCTCGAAGTCCCCGAAGGTCGGGCCGAACGGGATGCCGATCCCGAACCGCTTGTAGAGGTACGACAGGTTGAACCAGAACACCAGCTGGACGATCAGCGGGATCGAGCGGAACACCCACACGTACGCCCAGGCGATGGACTGGAGGATCGCGCTGCGGGACAACCGCATCGCGGCCACCACGGCGCCCAGCAGGAAGCCCAGCCCGGTGCCGTAGACGGTTAGTTCGAGGGTGCGGCCGACCGCCTGGACGATCGTGTCGGCGGTGAAGTAGAGCCGGAAGGTGGCCCAGTCCCAGCCGGGGTTGGTGGCCAGGCCGTGGGCGAACTGGGCGAGCACGACGAGGGCGGCGACCCCGATCCCCCAGCGCCAGGGGTGCCGGGCGGGGACGGCCCGCAGAGCGGCCAGTTCGTCGAGGTCCAGGCGGGGGCCGGCGCCCGGACCGGGATCGGGTCCGGTCGCCGGTGCCCGCTCGGCCCGGACCGGGGCCTGGGCCTGGGCCTGGGCCTGGGCCTGGGCTTGGGCTTGGGCTTGGGACGTCGCGGTGGTGCTGGCGGTCATCGGGAGGCTCCTTCGGCAGACCCGGGGATCACTGGTGTTCGGGCGGGCTGATCAGGGACTCCTTGATCGCCGATTCGGCGACCCCCCACTTCCTGAGGATCCGCTCGTACGTCCCGTCCTTGATCAGCTGGTTGACCGCCGCCTGGAAGGCCGGGGTGAGCTTCGAGCCCTTCTTGAACGCGAAGCCGACGTCCAGCCGGTGGAACTCGCCGAGGAAGCGCGTCCCGGAGGCCTCCTGCGCGGCCTGGTAGCGCAGGCCGTTGATGGTGGACATCAGGACGTCGACCCGGCCCTGCTGGAGGCCGGTGAGCACGGCCCCGGGGTCGCTGAACGCCTTGACCTCGTACGGCTTCTTCCCGGCGTCGGTGCAGGCGGTGCGCTTCGCGTTCAGCGTGGTCTCGAAGGTGGTGCCGGCGCCGGTGCCGATGGTCAGCCCGCAGAGCTGGAGCAGGTCGGTGACCGGCTGGACGGCCTGGTTGTCCTTGCGGACCGCGAAGCCCTGGCCGTCGTCGATGTAGGTGACGAAGTCGATGGTCTTCAACCGGGCCGTGGTGACCCCGAAGTTGCCGGTGCCGACGTCGAACTTGCCGCTGTCCAGGGCGGGCAGGATGGTCTCGAAGGCGGCCTCCTGGCGCTGCACGGTCAGCCCGAGCAGCCTGGCCACCGCATCGGTGAAGTCCACGTCGATCCCGGCCGGCTTCTTGGTGGCCTGGTCGGCGTAGAAGGCGGTGGGCGGCGAGCCGAAGGACGCGCCGAAGGTCAGCGTGCCGGCCTTGCGGACCTCCTCGGGCAGCAGCGCGGCGGCGGCGTCCGACTTCGCGAGGCCGGAGACGACGTCCTGGGAGACGGCGGTGGCGGCGGGCCCGCTCGCCCCCGCCGGGCCCGCGATCTTCGGGTCCGGGCCGCACGCGGCCAGCGCCAGCACCGGCAGCAGGGCGGTGGCCGCGAGCAGGCGGCGGCGGACGGTGGTGCTTCTCACGGGGGGCCTTTCAGGGGGTCGGAGCCAGCACCGGCAGGTGCTTCTCGAACGGGAGCGGGCCGATCGTCAGGGGGTCGGCGGCGACGTCGAACAGCGGGGTGTAGCCGGACGCCAGGTAGAGGCCCCTGGCCTCGGGCTGGCGCGGACCGGTGGTGAGGTAGATCCGGGCGTAGCCGGCGGCGGCCGCCGTCCGCTCCAGCTCGGCCAGCACCCGGCGGGCCAGGCCGCGGCGGCGGTGCGCGGAGTGCGTCCACATCCGCTTCAGCTCGGCGGTGCGCTCGTCGTACCGCTTGTACGCGCCGCCGGCGACGGGCTCGCCGTCCTCCAGCAGGAGCAGCAGGACGCCGTGCGGCTCGGCGAAGGCGTCCCGGGGGTGGCGGGTCATCTCCTGGTGCGCCTCGGGGCCGTAGCGGCTGACGTACTCGTGGGTGAGCTCGCGTAGCAGCGGCTCGACCAGCGGGTCGTCGATGGTGACCCGGCGGAACCCGGCCGCCGGGCCCGCCTCCCGGTCCGGAGCGCTCACGCCTGCACCGCGATCAGCTGGTGCCGGTCCCGCTCGGCGCGCTCGGCCACCGCCGCGGCCTTGGCGGCGTCGCGCTTGGCGACCTCCTCGCGGACGATCGGGATGACGTGGCGGCCGAAGTCGATCGCGTCGTCGAGCAGGTGGTAGCCGCGGGCGGAGAGGATGTCCACGCCGAGGTCGTAGTAGTCGAGCAGCGCCTCGGCGACCGTCTCCGGGGTGCCGACCAGGGCGTTGGAGTTGCCGGCCCCGCCGGTGGCCGCGGCGGTCGGGGTCCACAGCGCGCGGTCGTAGCGCTCGCCGGCCTCGGCGATCTCGATCAGCCGCTGGGAACCAGTGTTTTCAGGCGCTGCGGCGCCGAGCGGGCGGCCCCGGCGGACCAGTTCCCCGGACTCCCGGCGGGCCTTGATCGCGGCCACCGTCCGGTGCGCCTTCTCCCAGGCCAGTTCCTCGGTCGGCGCGATGATCGGCCGGAACGCCACCTGGATCCGCGGCACGTCGGTGCGCCCGGCGGCCCGGGCCGCCTCCTTCACCCGCTCGATCTGCTCGGCGGTGCGGGCCAGCGGCTCGCCCCACAGGCAGTAGACGTCCGCCTCGGCGCCGCCGGCCGCGTAGGCGGCGTCCGAGGAGCCGCCGAAGGAGACCCCGGGGCGCGGCTGCTGGACGGGGAAGACGTCGGAGACGAAGTCGTTGAAGCGGTAGTGGGCGCCCTCGTGGTCGAAGGGCTCCCGGCTGGTCCACGCCTTCTTGACGATGCCGATGTACTCGCGGGTGCGCTCGTAGCGCTCGTCCTTGGACAGGAAGTCGCCCTCGCGCTGCTGCTCGTGGTCGCTGCCGCCGGTGATGAAGTGGACGGTCAGCCGCCCGTCGCTGATCTGGTCCAGGGTCGCGAAGGTCTTGGCGGCGAAGGTCGGGTAGGAGACGTTCGGCCGGTGCGCCAGCAGGATCTGCAGCCGGTCCAGGTGCGAGACGAGGAAGGCCGCCGCGGCCGCGGGTTCCGGGGAGCCGGCGCCGTACGCGAAGAGCACCCGGTCCCAGCCGTGGTCCTCGTGGGCCCGGGCCAGCCGCAGGGTGTAGTCGCGGTCGAAGGCGGCGGTGGAGCGGGGGGTGGTCTCCGAGCCGTCGCCGGTGGCGGCGATACCGAGGAATTCGACGGGCATGGCGGAACCTTTCGGGGTGAGCGGAGTCCGGTGGACTGCGGGTGGGCAGGCCGGAGCCGGCCGGGGCGGGGCGGCCGTGAACACTGGTGCGCGGCGGCCGCGCCGACGGTGGGGTCGGCGCTCGCGCGGCGGGAGGAGGTGGGAGGCAGGCGTGGACGAGGGAGTACTGCCGGAGTTCAGTGCGCGGTCGTCGGACGGCAGCGTGCGCCTGGGACGCCGTCAGCTGCGGACGGCTGGTCCCGGCCCGCGGCGGGGCAGACCGAGGGAGGGCTCCCCGCGGGAGATCAGAGGGCCGGACGGGCGGCCCGCTGCCGGGTCAGCCGCAACACGCCGCGGACCACACCCGACCGAAGTCGATGTGGTCGCGGGTGACCAGGGGCTGCTCGGCGTACATGGCCTCAAGTTGAACAGCCTGCCAAGTGGTCCGTCAACCATCCATCATTGCCGCTCTGTTGCGATCTCCTGTCGCCCTGCGACCGGTCCGCGCCGGGCCCCGGTCAGGGCCCGGACCACCCTTGACAGCCGTCGATCGCGCATGCGTACGATCACGGCGGAGTGCAGTGCACAGCGCCGGCCGTGTTGAGGGACACGGGCCGGTGCGACGGCCGTACGTGACCACACCCGTACCTCCCGCCCGCCCGCACCTCCGCCAGGAGCCGCCGCCATGGCCAGCCCGCAGGACCTCCTCCCCGCCCGCTCCACGCCCACCCCCGCCGCCGCCTCCGCCTCCGACCGCCCCGGCCCGCCGCCCGACCCCGGCGCCCGGATCGTCGCCCGCCGCCGACCCGGGCAGTGGGTCTGCGCCGGGATCGCGCTGCTGCTGACCGCGATGGCCGTCAACTCCGTGGTGCGCAACAAGGCCTTCCAGTGGGACGTGGTCGCCGACTGGTTCACCGCCGGGTCGGTGCTCAACGGCCTCACCCTGACCCTCTGGCTCACCGCCGTCACCCTCGCCCTCGGCTTCGTCCTCGGCACCGGCCTCGCCGTCATGCGGATGTCCGGCAACCCGGTGCTGCGCACCCTGAGTTGGGGCTACATCTGGATCTTCCGCTCCACCCCGCCGCTGGTGCAGCTGCTGTTCTTCTTCAACATCGGCGCGCTCTACCCGACCCTCGGCCTCGGCATCCCGTTCGGCCCCGAGTTCGTCACCGTCAAGACCGTCAACCTGATCGGCCCCACCCTCACCGCCGTCATCGGCCTCACCCTGCTGGAGACCGCGTACGCCGCCGAGGTGATCCGCGGCGGCATCCTGTCCGTCGACCGCGGCCAGCTGGAGGCCGCCTCGGCGCTCGGCCTCGGCCGGTGGCGGGTGCTGCGCCGGATCGTCGTCCCGCAGGCGATGCGCTCGATCGTGCCGACCGCCGGGAACATGCTGATCAGCGCACTCAAGGGCACCAGCATCGTCAGCGTGCTGGCCGTCTCCGACCTGCTCTACTCGGTGCAGCTGGTCTACCTGCAGTCGTACCGGGTCATCCCGATGCTGGTGGTCGCCACCATCTGGTACCTGGTGGTCACCACCCTGCTGTCCGTCGGCCAGTACTACGTCGAGCGCCACTACGCCAAGGGCGCCACCCGGGACGGCCTGCCGCCCACCCCGCTCCAACGGACCCGGGCCGCCCTGCGGCGGCTGCGCGAGGTGGCGGCATGAACACCCTCGTGATCGTCGGCGCGGGCCCGCGGGGCACCGGGCTGCTGGAACGGATCGCCGCCAACGCGGCCGAACTCCTGCCCGCCGAAAGCCCGTTGCACGTCCACCTGGTCGACCCGCACCCGCCCGGCGCGGGCCGGATCTGGCGCCACGAGCAGTCCCCGCTGCTGCGGATGAACTCGATGGCCGAGGACGTCACCATGTTCACCGACGAGCGCTCGACCATCGACGGGCCGGTCCGCCCGGGCCCCTCGCTGGCCCAATGGGCGCTCCGGCGGCGGGAGTTCGCGCCCTACCGGGAGGTCGCCGACCCGGCCGTCCGGGCCGAACTGGACACCCTCGCGCCCACCGACTTCCCCACCCGCCGGGCCCAGAGCGCCTACCTGGACTGGGCGTTCCGCCGCGCCGTCGCCGACCTGCCGCCGCACGTCACGGTCACCGTGCACCGGGACACCGTCCGGCGGATCGACGGCCCGCCCGACGGCCCGCAGACCGTCCACCTCACCGGCCGGACGCTCACCGCCGACCACGTCGCCCTCACCCTCGGCCACCTCGACTCCACCCCGCACCCCCGGTACGCCGCCGACGCCGACTTCGCCGCCCGGCACGGCCGCTTCCACCTCCCGCCCGCCTACTCCGCCGACGCCGACCTGGACGGCATCGCCCCTGGCGAGCACGTCGTGCTGCGCGGCCTCGGCCTGGCCTCCGTCGACCTGGTCGCCCTGCTCACCGAAGGGCGCGGCGGCCGCTTCGAGCCCACCGGGGACGGGCTGCGCTACCGCCCGTCCGGCCGCGAACCGGTGCTGCACCTCGGATCCCGGCGCGGCGTCCCGTACCACTCCAAGACCGACTACCGACTCCAGGGGCCGCCCGCCCCGCTCCCCCGGTACTTCGACGCGGCCGCCGTGGACGCCGTCCTCGCCACCGACGGGCCGCTCGAACTCCGGCGCGACTTCTGGCCGTCGATGGCCAAGGAGACCGCCTTCGGGCACTACCACGAGCTGTTCCACGCCCACCCCGAACGCACCGCGCTGCCCTGGCCGGAGTTCCTGGCCCGGTTCGACCGGCACGACTGGTACTCCCCCGACCTGGCCGCCCTGGTCGCCGAGGCCGTACCCGACCCGGCCGACCGGATCGACTTCGAACGGCTCGACCACCCGCTGGCCGGCCTCGAACTCGGCTCCGCCGAGGAACTCCAGCAGCACCTGCGCGCCTACGTCACCGCCGACGCCGACCGCCGCGCCGACCCCGCGCACAGCGCCGACCTCGGCGCCTTCCTCGCCCTGCTCTCGCTGTTCGGCCAGCTCCCGCGCATCCTCGCGACCGGCCGGCTCACCGCCCGCTCGGTCGCCGAAGAGGTGGACGGGTGGTTCTTCGGCTACTTCAGCTACCTCGCCTCCGGCCCGCCCGGCTTCCGGCTGCGCCAGCTGCTCGCCCTGTCCGAGGCCGGGATCGTGCGCTTCCTGGGCGCGGACGTCCGGGTCGAACAGGACGAGACCACCGGCACCTGGCGGGCCGGCGGCGACACCGTGCCGGGCCACCGCATCACCGCCACCGCCCTGGTCGAGGCGTACCTGCCCAAGCACCAGCTGACCCGCACCCTCGACCCGGTGCTGCGCGAACTGCACCGCGCCGGGCGGCTCGTGGAGGAGGTGGTCGCCGACGAGGAGTACACCCACCGCTCCGGCCTGGTCACCATCGCCCCCGGCGACAGCCGACTGCTCGACCCGGCCCTGGGCGGCGCCCCGCACCCGCGGCGCACCGCACTCGGCCCGCACACCAGCCTGCGCGCCGCCGCCGCCTTCGCCCGGCCCCGCACCGATTCCCCGGGATTCCGACAGAACGACGCCGCCGCCCGCGCGCTGCTGCGGGCACTGGCCGCGCTCCCGGCCGCCGCCCCGGCGCCCGTCGTCGATCCCCCGCCCGCCCGCCGCCGCCAAGGCACCCGGCTCGCCGCGCGGTCGGCGGTCGCCGCCCCTGCTCCGCCGTGCGGTCAGCGCACCCCGCCACCGCCGCGCCCGCCCTCCGGCCGGACGAGGGGGGCCTGACGGCGGGCCTCGGGAGCGGCCCGGTCGCAGGTTCGGGGCCCGAAGACCCGTTCGACCCCCCTCCCCCCGTCCGTACCCGGGTGGAAGGATGGGCCCTCAGCCCCCGCGCCGAAGCGGCGGGCCCGGCGGGCCCGGTGTCACCCCGGTGTCGCGGCCGCCGGACGAGCAGAGCCGAGGAGAAGCGGTCATGGCCAAGCAGGCCCCGCAGAGCGACCCGGCGCAGGACGCCCCCGAGGTGTCCGCGCCCCAGCACGCGGCGGCCGGGCTGCCCGCGGTCGGCCACAGCCTGCGGATGGCCGCCGAGCAGATGGGCCCCCTGCGCACCCTCGCCACGCTGCGCAAGGTCAACCAGCCGGACGGCTTCGACTGCCCCGGCTGCGCCTGGCCGGAGCCGGGCAAGACGCACACGGCGGAGTTCTGCGAGAACGGCGCCAAGGCCGTCGCCGAGGAGGCCACCGAGCGCCGGATCCGCGCCGAGTTCTTCGCCGCCCACCCGGTCGCCGAACTGGCCGAGCGCTCCGGCTACTGGCTGGGCCAGCAGGGCCGCCTCACCCAGCCGATGCTGCTCGACGAGGGCGCCACCCACTACACGCCGGTCTCCTGGGACGACGCCTTCGCGCTGATCGCCGAGGAGCTGCGCGCCCTGGACACCCCGGACGGCGCCGCCTTCTACACCTCCGGGCGGACCAGCAACGAGGCCGCCTTCGCGTACCAGCTGTTCGCCCGCCGGCTGGGCACCAACAACCTGCCGGACTGCTCCAACATGTGCCACGAGTCGTCCGGCTCGGCGCTCACCGAGACGCTCGGCGTCGGCAAGGGCAGCGTCAGCCTCAAGGACCTCTACCAGGCCGACCTGATCATCGTGGCCGGCCAGAACCCGGGCACCAACCACCCCCGGATGCTCTCCGCGCTGGAGCGCGCCAAGCGGGCCGGCGCCACCATCGTGAGCGTGAACCCGCTGCCGGAGGCCGGCCTGGAGCGCTTCAAGAACCCGCAGCACGCGCGCGGCCTGGTCGGCCACGGCACCAAGCTGACCGACCTGTTCCTGCAGATCCGCCTCGGCGGGGACCTGGCGCTGTTCCGCGCGCTCAACCGGATGATCCTGGAGCAGGACGGCGTCGACCGCGCCTTCGTCACCGAACACTGCCACGGCTTCGAGGAGTTCGAGGCGCAGGCGGGCGCGACCGACCGCGCCGAGGTGCTCGCCGCGACCGGCCTGCCGTGGGAGCAGATCGAGGAGCTCGGCCGGCTGGTGCTGGGCTCCCGGAAGATCATCGTCTGCTGGGCGATGGGCCTCACCCAGCACAAGCACGCCGTCCCGACCATCCGCGAGGTGGTCAACTTCCTGCTGCTGCGCGGCAACGTCGGCCGCCCGGGCGCCGGGGTCTGCCCGGTGCGCGGGCACAGCAACGTCCAGGGCGACCGGACGATGGGCATCTTCGAGCGGCCCTCGACGGCCTTCCTGGACGCGCTCGGCAAGGAGTTCGGCTTCGAGCCGCCGCGCGCGCACGGCCTCGACTCGGTGGACACCATCCGGGCGATGCGCGACGGCCGGGTCGGGGTGTTCTTCGCGATGGGCGGCAACTTCGTCGCGGCCACCCCGGACACCGACGTCACCGAGGCGGCGATGCGCCGCTGCCGGCTGACCGTGCACGTCTCCACCAAGCTCAACCGCTCGCACGTGGTCACCGGCGCCCGCGCACTGATCCTGCCCACCCTGGGCCGCACCGACCGGGACGTCAGCGGCGCCGGCGCCCAGTTCGTCAGCGTCGAGGACTCGATGGGCCAGGTGCACTCCTCGCGCGGCGGCCTGCGCCCGCCCGCCCCGGGCCTGCTCTCCGAGACCGCGATCGTCTGCCGGCTCGCCCGCAGCGTCCTCGGCCCCGGGGACACCGTGCCGTGGGAGGACTTCGCCGCCGACTACGACACCCTGCGGGACCGGATCGCCCGGGTCGTCCCCGGCTTCGAGGACTACAACGAGAAGGTCCGCCGCCCCGGCGGCTTCACCCTGCCGCACGGCCCGCGCGACTCCCGGACCTTCCCCACCGCGACCGGGAAGGCCAACTTCACCGTCAACCCGCTCACCGCCCCCGAGGTCCCGCCGGGCCGCCTGCTGTTGCAGACGCTGCGCTCGCACGACCAGTACAACACCACCATCTACGGCCTGGACGACCGCTACCGGGGCATCAAGGGCGGCCGCCGGGTCGTCCTGGTCAACCCGGCCGACGCCGCCGAACTGGGCCTGGCCGAGGGCGCCTTCGTCGACCTGGTGAGCGAGTGGCGGGACGGCGTCGAGCGGCGCGCCCCGCACTTCCGGGTGGTCCACTACCCGGTGGCCCGCGGCGGCGCGGCGGCCTACTACCCGGAGACCAACGTGCTCGTCCCGCTGGACTCCACCGCCGACATCAGCAACACGCCGACCTCCAAGGCCGTGGTCGTCCGCTTCGAGCCGGACACCGGCGCCCCGGCGTGACGCACGCGAAGGCCGCCCGGTGTCCGTGGACGCCGGGCGGCCTTCGTCATGGCTCAGGCCCTGTCCGGACCTAGGGCCTAGTTGCCGCCGAGCGGCAGTGTCGCGGTGGCGCTGCCCGGGGCCCCGGCGCTCGCCGAGCCGGTGGTGGTGGAGGCGGCGGTGCCGGTGGAACCCGGGGTGCCGGTGCCGGTCGGCGCGGGCGTCGCCGGGCCCGTGCCGGTCGGCGTCGGGGTGCCCGTCCCGGTCGGGGTGGGCGTGCCCGTCCCGGTCGGGGTCGGGGTCGGCGTGGACGTGCCGGGGGCGGTGGTGCCGGTGCCGGACGGCGTCCCCGGGTCGGCGGGCGTTCCGGTCCCGGTGCCGGACGGCGTGCCGGTGCCGGTGCCGGTGTCCGCGGGCGTGCCCGGGGTGGTGGACGGCGTGCCCGGGGTGGCCGGCGGGTTGGCGGGCGTGCCGGGGGCCGGGGCGGCCGGGACCTGGTTGGCCGGGCTGGGCGCGATCGGGGTGACGGTGTCCCAGCCGGCGGGCAGGTCGGGCACCTTCCAGCTGCCGCCGGCCTCGTCCGCCGCGCCGGACGGGTCGGGCCGCACCGCCCCGAGGATCGGCATCGAGCCGATCGGCGACACCTTGATGACGGCGCCCGGCCGGGGTGCCTGGACGACCAGCCCGCCGCCGATGTACATCGCGACGTGTGTGGCGCCCTCGAAGTAGATGACCAGGTCGCCGGGGCGGAGCTGGTTCAGCGCGATGTGCGGGAGCTGGGCCCACTGCTCCTGGCTGGTGCGCGGGATCGGCAGCCCGGCGTGCAGCCAGGCCTGCGAGGTGAGGCCCGAGCAGTCGTAGGAGTCCGGCCCCGCGCCGCCCCACAGGTACGGCTTGTTGAGCTGGGCGAGCGCGAAGGCGATGGCGGTGCGGCCGGCCGCCGACGGGGTGCGCTCGCCCTTGCCGAGGACGCCGGAGGCGAGGAAGAGGAGCTGGGCCTCGTCGGCCTTGGCCTTCTCCAGCTTCTCCAGCTCGGTGCGCTGGGCGCCGGTGAGCGAGGAGACCAGTTGCTCGACGGAGGCGAGGTCGGTGGCGACCTTGGCCTTGGCGGCGTCCTGCTGGGTGACCAGTGTCTGGGAGGTCTTGAGCGCGTCCTCGGTCTGCTTCGTCAGGCCTGCGAGGGCCTCGCGGTCGGTCTTCAGCCGGTCCAGGAACTCGGACTGCGAGCGGCTGGCGGCGGTGAGCAGTTCCGCGATGGTGACGGCCTCGTACGGGTCCTTGGAGAGCAGCAGTTCGGCGTAGGCGGAGGCGGCGCCGTTGCGGTACTGGGCGGCGGCGAGCTGGGAGGCGATGTCGGTGCCGGCGTCGACCTGCTTCTGCTGGCGGTCCAGCCGGCCCTGGAGGTCGGTGAGCGCGGCCTGCTGCTCGGCGACCTTGGCGACGGCGCCGTTGTACTGCTCGGTGGCGGTCTCGGCGCTCTGGTAGAGCGCGTGCAGCTGGTCGAGCAGCGGGCCGAGGGTGGCCTTGGCGGCGGCGAGCGGGTCGTCGCCCGGGCTGGCCGCGGTGATCGAGGCGCCCGGGTCGGGGGCGGCGTACGCGGCCTGCGCGGCGAGCGGGAGGGCGAGCGCGGCGGCCGCGAGGGCGGCTCCGCAGCGCAGTGCCGCCCGCAGCCAGGGCCGTACGACTGCCGTTTCAGTGCGCTGTGCAGCCCCGCCCATGGGTTGGTCCTCCCCGCCCCAGCCTGTCACCGGCGTCCCCGGATCCCGCAGATCCTCCCACGGGTTACTCACCGGAAACAGGGCGCATCCGGACTGGGAGGTTAATTCTCGGTTGATCTGTGAGACAGCTCTCAGCAAACCGGAGCGAACCGGGGCGAACTTCGCTAATGTCCAGCTCAGCGCGACCGCCGACACCCTTCCGAAAGCTTCCGGACACCACCGGGACACCAGCGGAACCACGATTCCCGGCTCAGTTCACCTTCCGTTTACCAAACAGACCTACGGTCGCGACGACACCAACGTCCGTGCGACAACTACGACGATTGTTTGGGTATGGAACACATCTCGTTCCTGGTAGCCGTTGTGATCATCACGGCGCTCGCCTTCGACTTCACCAACGGGTTCCACGACACCGCCAATGCGATGGCCACCTCCATCGCGACGGGAGCCCTCCGGCCGAAGGTCGCGGTCACCATCGCGGCCGTCCTCAACTTCGCGGGCGCGTTCCTGTCCGTGAAGGTCGCCACCACCATCTCCGGCGGCATCGTCAACGAGAAGAGCGGCATCCACCCCGAGATCATCTTCGCCGCACTGGCGGGCGCGATCCTCTGGAACCTGCTGACCTGGCTGCGCGGCCTGCCGTCCAGTTCCTCGCACGCGCTGTACGGCGGCCTGATCGGCGCCACCGTCGTCGGTGTCGGCATGAACGGCGTCAACTTCGACACCGTCCTCTCCAAGATCCTGATCCCGGCGATCGCCTCCCCGCTGGTCGCCGGCCTGGCCTCCTGGGGCGCCACCAAGCTGGCCTACGCGATCACCCGCAAGGGCAACGAGACCACCGCCACCAAGGGCTTCAAGACCGGCCAGATCTTCTCGTCCTCGCTGATCTCGCTCGCGCACGGCACCAACGACGCCCAGAAGACGATGGGCATCATCACCCTGACCCTGGTGTCGGTCGGCGCCCTGCCGCACGGCGCGCTGCCGCCCACCTGGGTGATCATCTCCGCGGGCGCCGCGATCGCGCTCGGCACCTACATGGGCGGCTGGCGGATCATCCGCTCGATGGGCAAGGGCCTCGCCGACATCAAGGCGCCGCAGGGCTTCGCCTCCGAGTCGGCCGCCGCGACCGTCATCCTGACCTCCTCGCACATGGGCTTCGGCCTCTCCACCACCCAGGTCTGCTCCGGCGGCATCATGGGCGCCGGCCTCGGCGGCCCGAAGGCCGAGCTGCGCTGGAGCCTGGTGCGCCGCATGGTCTACACCTGGGCGCTGACCCTGCCGGCCGCCGCGCTGGTCTCGGGCGGCGCCGCGCTGCTGGTCCGCCAGGGCACCTGGGGCATCGTCCTGGTGGGCGCCGTGCTGGTGGCCGGCTCCGGCGCGATGTGGCTGATCTCCCGCCGCCAGCCGATCAGCGCGGACAACGTCAACGACGTCAACGACGTCACCCCGGTGGAGGTCCCCGCCACCGCCGCCCCCGCGAACGCCCCCACCCCCGCCTCGACCACGGTCGCGGCCTGAGCGCCGCAGGCTGAGGAGCACCCGCCATGCACATCAAGTGGAACGCCCTGGCCCAGACCGCCGGTGCCAGCTTCGGCATCACCGTCGCCGTGGTCTCCGTCTTCGCACTCGGCATCCTGGCCCTGTCCCGCCGCGAGGCCGCGCTGAGCGCCCGCGAGGGCGAGGCCTCCCAGGAGCCGGGCGGCGGCCGGCTGGCCCTGGCCGGCGCCTACGCCTGCTTCGGCCTCTGCGCCGCGGCCGTCGTCTACGGCCTGGTCCTGATCGCCGCGCCGTAGCGCGTGGTCCTGATCGCCGCGCCGTAGCGCGTGGCCGACGGTTCCCGCCGTCCGCGCGCGGGACGAACCGAACGGGCCGGGGAGTGTGATCCACACTCCCCGGCCCGTTCGCGCATCCCCGCCCGGAGTCAGCCCTGCTGGCTGGTCTTCAGCGCGGTCTCCCGGATGAACAGCACCGTGACGAAGGCCAGCGCCGCGAACGGCGCGGCCCACAGGAAGACGGTGCCGACGCCGTGCCCGAACGCGTCCGTCACCAGCGGGACGATCGGGGCGGGCAGCTTGTGCAGGTCCGGGATGCCCCCGCCGCCGGCCGCGCTCGCGGCCGGGATGTGCGCGGCGGCCAGGTTCTCCGCGAGGTAGTGGGTCACCTTGCTGTTCATCAGCGCGCCGAGCGCGGAGACGCCCATCGCGCCGCCCATGGTGCGGAAGAAGGTCACCACGGAGCTGGCCGCGCCGAGCTCGTGGCGCGGCACCGTGTTCTGCACCGCGAGCACCAGGTTCTGGCTGGTCAGGCCGAGGCCGATGCCGGTGATCGCCATGTAGACGCAGAGCAGCTTGTAGTCGGTGTCGGCGCGGGCGGTGGCGAGCAGGCCGAAGCCGATCGCGAGCAGCGCCGTGCCGGCGACCAGGTAGGCCTTCCACTTGCCGTACTTGGTGATCAGCCGGCCGGCGACGGTGGAGGCGAGCGCCAGGCCGAGGATCATCGGCAGGGTCATCAGGCCGGCCATGGTCGGGGACTTGGCGCGGGCCAGCTGGAAGTACTGGCTGAGGAAGGTGGTCGCGCCGTACATCCCGACGCCGACCAGCACGCTGGCCACCGCGGCCAGGGTGACGGTGCGGTACTTGAAGAGGTCCGGCGGGATGATCGGCTCGGCGGCGCGGCGCTCGATCACCACGGCGAGGGCGCCCAGCAGCAGGCCGCCGCCGACCATCGCGGCGGTCTGCCAGGACAGCCAGTCGTAGTTCGTGCCGGCCAGCGTGATCCAGATCATCAGCAGGCTGACGGCGCCGGTGATGACCAGCGCGCCCAGGTAGTCGATCTTCGCCTTGCGCTTGACCACCGGCAGCTTGAGGGTGCGCTGCACCACCAGGATCGCGGCCAGCGCGAACGGGATGCCGACGTAGAAGCACCAGCGCCAGCCCAGCCACGAGGTGTCCACGATGACGCCGCCGATCAGCGGTCCGCCGATGGTGGCCAGCGCGAAGACCGCGCCGAAGTAGCCGCTGTAACGGCCGCGCTCGCGCGGCGGGACCATCGCGGCCAGGCAGATCTGGCCCAGCGCGACCACACCGCCGGCACCGATGCCCTGGAGGGCGCGGCAGGCGATCAGCTCGGCGGTGTTCTGGGAGAGGCCGGCCAGGGCGGAGGTGGCGATGTAGATCAGCAGGGCTATCTGGAGCAGCAGCTTCTTGCTGACGAGGTCGGAGAGCTTGCCCCAGATCGGGGTGGAGGCGGTCAGGGTCAGCAGGGCCGCGGTGATCACCCAGGTGTAGGCGGACTGGCCGCCGTGCAGGTCGGTGAGGATGTGCGGCAGGGCGTTGGAGACGACGGTCGAGGAGAGCACGGCCACGAAGAGGCCGAGCAGCAGGCCGGACAGCGCCTCCATCACCTGCCGGTGGGTCATCGGTTGATCGTCGACGGCGGCTCCGACGGTCGCCTCGGCTGTGACGGTCATCTGGGTCCTTCGGCGGGAGGAGTGAGCGGGGGGCGGGGGTGCGCAGGCAGGGAAAATTGTTGCCTTACGCAACCATAGGCCCGATGGTTGACTAAGGCAACTTTCTTCAAGCCCAAGTAAAGGCCGCGCCCCCAGGCCTGGATCCAGCCACCGTGGCCCCGACCCCGCCCCGGGCCCCGGCCCCCGGTCACTCCGCCGGCGGCTCCCCGATCACGTCGTTGAAGCGGTGCAGCAGCACCGCGAAGCGGTCCACATCCTCCGGCGACCAGCTGCCCAGCAGCTCCCGCACCCGCCGCATCCGGACGTCCCGGGCCGCCAGGTAGCGCCGCCGCCCGTCCTCGGTCAGCGAGACCAGCGCGGCCCGGCGGTCCAGCGGATCCGTCTCCCGGGCCACCAGGCCCAGCTCCTCCAGCGCCCGGATCTGCCGGCTCACCGTGGCCTTGCCGACCGCGAAGTGCACGCCGACGTCCGTCACCCGCACCCGCCCGGCCTGCTCGATGTAGCCGAGCATGCTGTACGCCATCCCCTCCAGCTCGGGGTGCACCCGGCGTGAGAGCTCCGCCACTCGGGCCCGGCCCCGCCGGAACATCAGCGCGACCTCGCGCTCCACCGCCAGCAGGGATTCCTCGTCACTCACCGCGCCAGTATCCCGCAGCCGCACTGGCTGGAAGGCGGCGCGTGGGGTGCGACAAGCTAACTAGTTCATGGTATGAAGTATCCGTTTTCCCCCAATACACAAGGAGATGTGGATGGCCGCCCCGGGGCAGGGTTTCGTCGCTGAACTGAAGGGCGCGGTCACACCGCGTGCGGCACTGCTCGTGATCGGCGTGCTGCTGCTGCAGCTCGGCTTCATCACCTCGTACGTCGGGGCGCTGCACCACCCGGCCCCGCACGAGCTGTCGATCGCGGTGGTCGCCCCGCCGCAGGTCGCCCCCAAGCTGGTCCAGGCGCTGGAATCCGTGCCGGACGACGCCGTCAAGGCCGTCACCGCCCCGGACGCCGAGACGGCCACCCAGCAGATCAAGGACCAGAAGATCTACGCCGCGCTGGTCGTGAACCCGACCGGCACCGAGGACACCCTGCTGGTCGGCGGCGCCCGCGGCACCTCCGCCGCCAAGGCCGCCGAGTCCATCACCACCGCGCTGGACAAGGCCCAGGGCCGCACCGTCAAGGTCGAGGACGTCGTGCCGCTCGCCAAGGGCGACACCAACGGCCTCTCCGCGTTCTACCTGGTCATCGGCTGGTGCGTCGGCGGCTACCTGGTCGCCTCGATCCTCGGCATCAGCGCCGGCTCCAAGCCCGCCAACGTCCACCGCCTGCTGATCCGCCTCGGTGTGCTGGCGCTGTACTCGGTCGGCGCCGGCCTCGGCGGCACGATCATCGCCGGACCGGTGCTGGACGCGCTGCCCGGCTCGATCCTGGCCCTGACCGGCATCGGCGCCCTGGTGGTGTTCACGGTCGGCGCGTTCACCATGGCGCTGCAGTGCCTGTTCGACGTCATCGGCATCGGCGTCGCGGTGCTGATCTTCGTGGTGCTGGGCAACCCGAGCGCCGGCGGCGTCTACCCGGCACCGATGATGCCGCCGTTCTGGCGGGCCATCGGCTCGCTGATCCCGAACGGCGCCGGGACCAGTGCCACCAAGTCGATCGCCTACTTCGGCTCCACCAACCTGGGCATGCCGATCGTGGTCCTGGTGGTCTGGGCGCTGATCGGCATCGGCGTCGCCTACCTGGCCGTGCTGCGTGGCCCGCGCTCCGGCGGCCGCGAGATCGTCGCCGCCGAGGCGCCCTCCGAGGCCTGATCCCCCGCGTTCCTCCGCCCGAGCCCCCGGCCGCCCGGCCTTCGGCTACGGTTCTCCACTGGAGAGGAGGTAAGAC
>NZ_JBHXTQ010000009.1:131254-139693 GCF_042677305.1 Kitasatospora sp. NPDC127121
GGCCGCCCGGCCGGGGGCTCGGGTGCGCCCCGGGCCGGGAGGTCAGCCGCCGGCGAGCCGGCCCGGGTCCGCGACGACGGCCCGCACCACGCCCACCGCGGCGCCCAGCAGCGGCCCGCGCCGGCCCAGCCGGGACACCGTCAGCCGCTCGTCCGACCAGGGCCGCACCGTCACCCGGGCGGCCAGCTCGGCCCGCATCGCCGGCAGCAGCCAGGGCGCCAGCCGGGCGTAGCCGCCGCCCAGCACCACCTCGGCCGGGTCCAGCAGGTTGACCGCCCCGGCGGCCGCGATGCCCAGCGCCGAACCGGCCCCGGCCAGCACCGCGAGGGCCGGCTCGTCCCCGGCCCCGGCCCGCCCGGCGAGCAGCGTCACCCAGTCGCCCCGCGCGCCCGCCGGCCCGGCCGCCCGCAGCACGGCCGCCTCCCCCGCGTACTGCTCCAGGCAGCCGTGCGCGCCGCAGGCGCAGCGGTGGCCGTCCGGGTGGACCGGTACGTGGCCGAACTCGCCCGCGTAGCCGCGCGCCCCGCGCAGCAGCCGCCCGCCGACCACGATCGCCGCGCCGACGCCGGCCTCGGCCGACACGTACAGGAAGTCCTCCGGCCCGCCGCCCAGCCACCGTTCGGCCAGCCCGCCCAGGTTGGCCTCGTTGTCCGCCTCGACCGGCAGCTCGGCCAGTTCGGCCGCGCCGGCCGCGCGCAGCGCCGGGCGCAGTTCGGCCGCCAGCGGGACGTCCCGCCAGCCCAGGTTGGCGGCCCGCTGGAGCACCCCGCCGGAGGTGCCGACCAGCCCGGGGACGGCCAGGGTCAGCCCGGCCGGGCGCAGGCTCGCCTCGGCGACGGCCGCGTGCAGCAGTTCGGCGAGGTCGGCCATCACCGCGGCGGGCCGGCGGCCCCGGTTGCGGACCTCGCGGCGGCGCCAGGTCCGGACCTCCCCGCTCAGGTCGACCACGCAGGCACCGAGGTGCTCCACCCCGATCTCGGCGCCGAGGCCGCCGGGCCCGAGCGGGTTGAGCCCGAGCGCGGTGCCGGGGCGGCCGACCTTGCCGCTGGGCGCGGCCGGGCCCTCCTCGACGACCAGGCCGCCGGCGATCAGCTGTTCGGCGAGCGAGGAGACGGCGGCCCTGGTCAGTCCGGTCTCGGCGGCCACCTCGGCCCGGGAGCGCGGGGCGCGCGCGATCACCCCGAGCACCAGGGCCAGGTTGGCCCGGCGCATCCCCTGCTGGCTGGCGGGCCCGCTCCGAACCGCGTCCGGTTCCCCGCGCATAACCCTCACCTCACGGCCTTATGGGGCATCCCGTGGCATCTCGGGTGCAGCGTAACCGGGTTCGTACCTCGGGTGCGCCCGTTCGGCGGGCCGGGTGAAGACCCACCGCTGCATCGCCCAGAAGCGGAACAGCATCGCGGCGAAGGTGCCGACGACCATCCCGCTGAGGAAGTCCGCGGTCTCCTGGACGAACGGGCCGACGTACGGCTCGCGCAGGTCCAGGGCGTAGCGGGAGAGTGCCAGCGGCAGGTCGTTGACGGCGATCGCCATGGCACTGACCAGGAAGAACAGCAGTGCCTCGCGCGGGTGCCCGGCCGTCCGGAAGGCCCAGCGACGATTGAGCACGTAGGAGACGACGGTCGAGATCACGGTCGCGACCGTCAGCGCGACCACCGGCTTGTGCTCCAGCACGGTGAACTTCAGCTCGAAGTCGGTCACCGTGGTGAGCACGAAGCAGGCGCCGCCGACCAGCAGGAACTTCACCAGCCTGCGGTGCCGCACCAGGAACGGACGCAGCCGGGCCGGCACCCGGGCCAGGGCGCGCTGCGTGGGGGACGGCATCTCCGCAGTGTGGCACGCGCAGACGCCGTCCTCCCGTCGATCCTCCCGCCGACCCGGCGCGGCCGGGTCAGGCCGCCGCGGCCAGGACCTTGGCCGGCTCCAGGGCCAGCTCCAGCACCTCCCGCACGTCCGCCACCGGGTGCACGGTGAGCCGCTCCAGCACCTCGGCCGGGACGTCGTCCAGGTCGGCCTCGTTGCGCTTGGGGATGATCACCGTGGTGACGCCGGCCCGGTCGGCGGCGAGCAGCTTCTGCTTCACCCCGCCGATCGGCAGCACCCGCCCGGTCAGCGACACCTCGCCGGTCATCGCCAGGTCGGTGCGGACCTTGCGGCCGGACAGCAGCGAGGCGAGCGCCGTGGTCATGGTGATGCCGGCGCTCGGCCCGTCCTTGGGGACGGCCCCGGCGGGGACGTGCAGGTGCACGCCGCGGTCGCGCAGCGAGGTGACCGGCAGCTCCAGTTCGGCGCCGCGCGAGCGCAGGTAGGAGAGCGCGATGTGCGCGGACTCCTTCATCACGTCGCCCAGCTGCCCGGTGAGGGTGAGCCCGGTGCCGCCGGTCTCGGCGTCGGCGAGCGAGGCCTCGATGTAGAGGACGTCACCGCCTGCGCCGGTCACGGCGAGGCCGGTGGCCACGCCGGGGACGGCGGTGCGCCGCTCGGCCGGCGCCTGGGCGGCCTCCGGCACGTGGTGGGGCCGGCCGATCAGGGCGCGCAGGTCGTCCGGGCCGATCGCGGCGGGCAGTTCGCGCTCGCCGAGCTCGGCCTGGGCGGCGATCCTGCGCAGCACCCGGGCGATCGAGCGCTCCAGGTTCCGCACGCCGGCCTCCCGGGTGTACTCCCCGGCCAGTCGGCGCAGCGCCGCCTCGTCGACGCTGGCCTGCTCGCCGCCCAGTCCGGCCTTCTCGCGCTGGCGCGGGAGCAGGTGGTCGCGGGCGATGACGACCTTCTCGTCCTCGGTGTAGCCGTCGAGGCGGACGAGCTCCATCCGGTCGAGCAGCGCCTCGGGGATGGCCTCCAGCACGTTGGCGGTGGCGAGGAAGACGACGTCCGAGAGGTCGAGCTCGACCTCCAGGTAGTGGTCCCGGAAGGTGTGGTTCTGCGCCGGGTCCAGCACCTCCAGGAGGGCGGCGGCCGGGTCGCCCCGGTAGTCGGAGCCGACCTTGTCGATCTCGTCGAGCAGGACGACCGGGTTCATCGAGCCGGCCTCCTTGATCGCCCGCACGAGCCGGCCGGGCTGCGCGCCGACGTAGGTGCGCCGGTGGCCGCGGATCTCGGCCTCGTCCCGGACGCCGCCGAGCGCGACCCGGACGAAGGTGCGGCCCATGGCGCGGGCCACGCTCTCGCCGAGCGAGGTCTTGCCGACGCCGGGCGGGCCGACGAGTGCCAGCACCGCGCCTCCGCGCCGGCCGCCGACCAGTCCGAGCCCCTGGTCGGCCCGGCGCTTGCGCACCGCGAGGTACTCGACGATGCGGTCCTTCACGTCGGCGAGGCCGGCGTGGTCGGCGTCCAGCACGGCGCGGGCGCCGGCGATGTCGTACGCGTCCTCGGTGCGCTCGTTCCAGGGCAGCTCCAGGACGGTGTCCAGCCAGGTGCGGATCCAGGGGCCCTCGGGGGACTGCTCGGAGGCCCGCTCCAGCTTGTCGACCTCCTTGAGGGCCGCGTCGCGGACCTTCTCGGGCAGGTCGGCGGCCTCGACCCGGGCGCGGTAGTCGCCCTCCTCGTCGGCCGGGTCGCCGTTGAGCTCGGCCAGTTCCTTGCGGACGGCCTCCAGCTGGCGGCGGAGCAGGAACTCCTTCTGCTGCTTGGCGACGCCCTCCTCGACGTCCTTGCGGATGGTGTCGTTGACCTCCTCCTCGGCGAGGTGGTCGCGCAGCAGGGTCAGCGCGTACTCCAGGCGGGCGACCTGGTCGGCCTCCAGCAGCACCTTGAGCTTCTGCTCGGCGGTGGCGAAGGGCGCGTAGCCGATGTTGTCGGCGAGCTCGCCGACGCCCTCGATCTGGGCCACCCGGTCGACGATCTGCCAGGCGCCGCGCCTGCGCAGCCACTGGGTGGACAGCGCCTTGTACTCCTTGACCAGCTCGGCGGCCCGGCCGGCCGCCGGGGTGTCCACCGAGGACTCCCGGAAGGGCGTGGTCTCCACCCAGAGGGCGGCGCCGGGGCCGGTGGTGCCGGCCCCGATGCGGACCCGGCGCACGGCGCGCACCAGCGCGGCCGGCTCCCCGTCGGCCAGCCGGCCGACCTGCTCGACGGTGGCCAGGGTGCCGACCGCCGCGTACGAGCCGTCCACCCGCGGGACCAGCAGGACCTGCGGCTTGCCGGTGCCGGTGGCCGCCGCGCGGGCGGCCTCGACCGCGGCGCGCACCTCGGTGTCCTTCAGGTCCAGCGGGACGACCATGCCCGGCAGGACGACCTCGTCGTCGAGCGGCAGCACGGGCAGGGTGAGCGGTGTGGACGTCGATGCCATGATCTCTCCCCAGTCAGTGAAGTTGAGTCGACCTGACTAAGGCCTGGCGTGCGCCGGATGTTCCCGGGGCGGTGTTCGCCGTGAGCGAACAGGAGGAGGGTGCGGAGCGAACGGAGGGAGGGCGCGGGAAGCGCCGTCAAAAGCACGTAAGAGCGGCACCCGGAAGGGTCAGCGCACGTCCAGGACCGGAGCGCCGCCCGGCGCGGGCGAGGAGCCCGCGGCCGGCGCCTCGACCCGGCGCGTCCGCGGCTTCGGCCGCGGCCGTCGGGCCTGGGCCCGGCGCAGCCAGCGCCACAGCGCCACCCCGGTGAGCACCGCGGCGGGGTGCCCCACGGCGGTGACCAGGTCCCGCTCGGTGAGGATCTGCTCGGCGATCAGCAGCCCGGCGCCACCGAGCGCGACCAGCCGCCCGCGCCACGGCAGCAGCCCGGCCACCGCACCCAGGCAGGTGAGCACGCCGTAGCTGACGCCGATGTCCAGGTAGTCCAGCGCCGCGGTCTCCATCCGCCCGGTCTCCACCGCGGTGATCACCACGCCCTGGGACAGCAGCGTGGCCGTGACGTGCCCGATCGCGAAGACCGCCGCCGCCCGGGCGGGACCGATCCGGCGCTCCAGCGGCGCGAGGGTGACGGCGAATCCCCACAGGTAGGGCATCCACACCTCGCCGGCCACCCAGAAACCGCTGAGCAGCAGCGCGCGCAGGGGGTGCTGCAGAAGGTTGTGGCCGTCGGAACTGGAGGCCTCCTGCAGCCGCTGCACGAGTTCCGGATCGGCGAGTTTGGCAAAGGTCGTGGTGGCGCCCACCACGGCGAGATAGCCGAGGGTGAAGGGGTTTCGCCGGGGTGTCGGCACCCGCGCCAGCAGCCACTCGACGACGCCGGTGCGCAGACCGTGCCGGAGCATGCCGTACGGCGGGCCGGCGGGCGACGCCCCGACCCGTCCGGCACCTCGCCGCAGTCCAGCCATGCCGCCCTCCGCTCCACGCCGGCAGCCACCGGCCCCTCACCAGGTGCCCAACGTACCGGCGCGCGCCGCGGATCCCGCCCTGCGGGGCGTTGTCGTGGCCACGTTACGTCGAGGTTCTGAGAGGCATCTGAGAAAAGCCGGTGAAGACCGTCAGGAAACCGGTCGACCGGATTCCTGATATTGGTCCAGACCTTCTTCCGGCGGGCGCACCGGCAGGGGCTCTGACCGGCGACTTGGCGTCAACTCGACTGCATACGTACCGTTACGCAGAGAAAAATCGCCGGGTAAGGTATCGGCCCGTGCCCACTCGTGCAGTGGGCTCCGAGGGCGGCCCGACAGCCGGCCCACGGGCCGGAAACGTCCGGTCCACCTGCCGGGAGGCATCCGCTGTCCGTACGCTGCGAAGTGCGCGGGAGAAGTGGGCGGGCGACAATCCGCCCGCCGACCCGCACGCACGACGGGACGGCGGACCCGGCACAGTCCACGACGGAACAAGACTACGAGCGGAGCCCGCCATCCCCACAGGTGGCCGGCCCGCAGCCCTGGGGGCGGTGGCGTGACCGTGACAGAACTTCAGCAGGACAACAACCACAGCGGCGGCACGGTGAGCAGCCAACGCAGAGTGCTGGTGGTGGAGGACGAGCCGACGATCGCGGAGTCGATCGCGGCCCGGCTGGGCGCGGAGGGCTTCAAGGTCGCCGTGGCCCACGACGGGCCGGGCGCGGTCGACGGCTTCCACACCTGGCAGCCGGACCTGGTGGTCCTCGACATCATGCTGCCCGGCTTCGACGGCCTTGAGGTGTGCCGCCGGATCCAGGCGCAGCGCCCGGTGCCGGTGCTGATGCTGACCGCGCGCGACGACGAGACGGACCTGCTGGTCGGCCTCGGCGTGGGCGCCGACGACTACATGACCAAACCGTTCTCGATGCGCGAACTGGCCGCCCGGGTCAACGTGCTGCTGCGCCGCGTCGAGCGCGCCCAGCAGGCGGCCCGCACGCCCGCGCTCGGCTCGCTGCGCTTCGGCGAGCTGGAGATCGACCACGTGCAGCGCCGGGTCCGGCTCGCCTCGGGCGACGTCCACCTGACGCCCACCGAGTTCGACCTGCTCGCCTGCCTGGCCGCGCAGCCGCGCGCCGTGCTGACCCGCGAGCAGCTGCTGGCCGAGGTCTGGGACTGGACGGACGCGTCCGGCACCCGCACCGTGGACAGCCACGTCAAGGCGCTGCGCCGCAAGATCGGCGCGAGCTGGATCCGTACCGTCCACGGCGTCGGGTACGCGCTGGAGGCCCCGCTCTCCTAGCGGCGAGCCTCGGGCGACGGGCCTCCGGGGGGCCCGTGTCCCGAACTGCCGCGCACCACGCGGGGGACGTACGCGGGGATCACAGGGGACCAATGACCTTTCCACAGCAACGCAACGGGGACACCGGCGGCACGCGGTCGCAGACGCTGGCCGCCCGCGCCGCCCGCCGGGTCTGGGCCGACATCAGGCCGCTCGACCCGGTCCGCTCGATCAAGGGCAAGCTCGCCCTGCTGGTGATCGTCTCCGTCTTCCTGGCCACCGGCATGGTGGTCGTGGCGATCCGGTCCGAGACCCAGATCCGGATCATCATGGTCTTCTCCATGATCGCCTCGCTGCTCTTCATGCAGTTCCTCGCGCACGGGCTGACCGCCCCCCTGCGCGAGATGACGGCCGCCGCCCGCGCGATGGCCTCCGGCGACTACAGCCGCCGGGTCGAGGTGAACTCGCGCGACGAGATCGGCGAGCTGGCGACCACCTTCAACCAGATGGCCGCCGACCTGGGGGCCGCCGACCGGCACCGCCGCGAGCTGGTCGCCAACGTCTCGCACGAGCTGCGCACGCCCATCGCCGCGCTGCGCGCCGTGCTGGAGAACGTGGTGGACGGCGTCGTCCAGCCCAATCCGGCGACCCTGGGGGCCGCCCTGGAGCAGACCGAGCGGCTCGGCCGCCTGGTCACCCACCTGCTGGACCTCTCCAAGATCGACGACGGCGTGGTCGACCTGGACGCCCGCCCCTTCGAGGTGCGCGAGTTCCTGGACGGCGTGCTGCGCGGGGTCACCGTGGACGGCGCGACGGCCGGCGGGGCGTTCTCCCGGCGCGGCGACGTCCGGCTGGCGCTGGAGGTCAGCCCGACCGGCCTGACCGGCGTGGCGGACCCGGAACGGCTCCACCAGGTGGTCGCCAACCTGGTCGACAACGCCTGCAAGCACTCCCCGCCCGGCGGCACCGTGACGGTGCGCGCGCGGCCCGACGGCGGGCCCGGCGGCCTGCTGCTGGAGGTCGAGGACGAGGGCCCGGGCATCCCGCCGGCCGACCGCGGCCGGGTGTTCGAGCGGTTCAGCCGCAGCGGCACCGCGACCGCCCAGGGGCCCGGCTCGGACGGCGGCACCGGCCTCGGCCTGGCCATCGCCCGCTGGGCGGTGGACCTGCACGGCGGTCGGATCGCGGTCGCCGAGTCGCCGCGCGGCTGCCGGATCGAGGTCCGGCTGCCGGGGCAGCGCTGAGGGTCGGATGTGTCACAGAAGCGACACAGACGTACACGAAGATCATTGGATGATCTACATGCGCCTTTGTCCGGTTTTGCCCGGATATGCCCTATGGGTGGGCGCGATCGCTTCCCCTCAGATACGGCTTTCTAACGCACATTTTCAGCCAAACTGCAGGTCAGGACTGTGATCTGGGCGACGCCTGGGGCCCGGGGACTGCGCGATCACTGGTCAGGGGCGTAGCCTTAATCCCCGCTGTCCAAACATCCCAAAAGGAAGCGGAAGAGGGCGGTTGCCGCCGTGTCGCCACAGTCCCCTGAAACCCCCAATAGCTCGGCTAGCTCCACTGGCTTCGGTCCCAATGAGTGGCTCGTCGATGAGATCTACCAGCAGTACCTCCAGGACCCGAACTCGGTCGACCGAGCCTGGTGGGACTTTTTCGCCGACTACAAGCCCGGTACCGAGGTGACCCCAGTGACCCAGGCCGCGACCCAGGCCGGCCCCACGCCGACCCCTGCCGCTGCCCCCGCGCCCGCTGCTGCTGCTCCGGCCGCGACCGCCCCCGCCGCACCGGCCGCCCCGGCCGCTCCGGCGCCGACCCCCGCGCCGCTCGCCGCAGCTCCCGTCGCGCCCCCGGCTCCGGCCCCGGCCCCCAAGGCCGCCGCCCCGGCCCCTGCGGC
>NZ_JBHXTQ010000010.1:0-102032 GCF_042677305.1 Kitasatospora sp. NPDC127121
GGTCCATCTCGCCCCCCTGCGCGGTGTGCCCCACTACGGTCGCCCCGGCGGCGCCCCGGCCCGGCGACGGGCCCGTGGGAGCGATTCCCACGGGCCCTTCGCCGTACCGCCGCCGTACCGCGTCAGCGCTGGGTGGGCAGGTCCAGCGGCTCGGGCACCTCGTTCGGGATCGCCCCGCCGAAGCGGCGGTCGCGCCTCGCGTACTGCTCGCAGGCGCGCCACAGGTCGCGGCGGTCGAAGTCCGGCCAGAGCACGTCCTGGAACACGAACTCGGCGTACGCGGACTGCCAGAGCAGGAAGTTGGAGGTGCGCTGCTCGCCGCTGGGGCGCAGGAACAGGTCCACGTCCGGCATGTCCGGGTGGTACATGTACTTGGCGAGGGTCTTCTCGTTGACCTTCTTCGGGTCCAGCTTCCCGGCGGCGACGTCGGCCGCGAGGGCCGCCGCGGCGTCCGCGAGCTCGGCCCGGCCACCGTAGTTGACGCACATGTAGAGCGTGACGGCGTCGTTGTCCTTGGTCTGCTCCTCGGCGACCTGGAGCTCCTGGACGACGCTCTTCCACAGCTTGGGCATCCGGCCCGCCCAGCGGACCCGCACGCCCATCGCGTCCATCTCGTCGCGGCGGCGGTGGATGACGTCCCGGTTGAAGTTCATCAGGAACTTCACCTCGTCGGGCGAGCGCTTCCAGTTCTCGGTGGAGAACGCGTACAGCGAGATGTTCTTCACGCCGAGCTCGATCGCGCCCTTGAGGACGTCCAGCACGACGGACTCGCCGACCTTGTGGCCCTCGGTGCGGGGCAGTCCGCGCTCCTTGGCCCAGCGGCCGTTGCCGTCCATCACGATGGCGACGTGTTCGGGGACCAGCTCGCCGGGAATCTTCGGGGGCTGTGCGCCACTGGGGTGCGGGGTCGGGGGGAGGTACTCCCTCTGCTTGCCGCCGCCGAAGAGCCGTCGCGCTGCCATGTGCTCACTTCTCCACGTATCTCATCGAGCGGATGCCCCGCTCCAAATGCCACTGCAGATAGGCCGCGACCAGGCCGCTGCCCTCCCGCCAGTACCTCGGCTCGCAGGAATCGGCCGTCTGCCAGTCCCCTGACAGCAGCGCCCCGAGCAGTACCAGTGTCTCAGGGGAGGGTACGGCACATCCGGGCACTCGGCAGTCCGGGCAGAGGACCCCGCCTGCGGGAAGGGAGAAGAAACGGTTCGGCCCCTCCAGCCCGCATTTGGCGCAGTCCGTGAAGCTCGCGCCGTACCCGTTCACCGCGAGCGAGCGCAGCAGGAAGGCGTCCATCACCAGGTGCGACTCGTGCAGCCCGGCCGCCAGCGTGCGCAGGGCGCCCACCAGCAGCAGGTACTGCTGGACGGCCGGTTCGCCCTCGTTCTCGGCGAACCGCTCGGCCGTCTCCAGCATCGCCGTCCCGGCGGTGTAGCGGCCGTAGTCGGTGACGATCGAACCGCCGTACGGCGCGATCGTCTCCACCTGGGTGCACAGCGGCAACCCACGGCCGATCAGCTCACTCCCCCGGCTGAAGAACTGCACGTCCACGTGCGAGAACGGCTCCAGCCGGGCGCCGAACTTGGACTTGGTCTTGCGCACCCCGCGCGCCACCGCCCGCACCTTGCCGTGGTGCCGGGTCAGCAGGGTGATGATCCGATCGGCCTCGCCGAGCTTCTGCGCCCGCAGCACGACGCCGTCGTCCCGGAAAAGACTCATGGGAACCATTCTCCCCCACGGCGCGCCCCGGCCACCGACAGCCGTGTTGCCCGCACCGGGTCCGTGGGGGAGGACCGAGCGGTGCGGGTCACGGCGGGCCCGGAGGGGGATTTCGGGCCCGTTTTGTGGGGGATCGGAGATGGCTCGGGGGGTTGCGCGACAGGCCCGGCACCACGGGGCGGGCCCGGTACTGCAAAGGAGGTGCGCCGTCCTGCGGAGAAGGTCTAGTACGGAGCCCGGGTCGCCGCCTCCAGCAGCGCCCCGACCCGCGACTGCGGTAGATCCAGACAGCGCCCGACCGCGGCCAGCGCCTCGCGCTCCTGCGGCAGGTAGCGCCCGTCGGACAGGGCGATCGCCGCGCCCTGCAGCAGCAGCCGCTCCCGGCCCTGGTGGGCCAGGTGCGGGGCGAGCGGTTCGAGCACCGCGTGCAGTTCCACGGCCAGGCCGCCGGCCATCCCGTGGGCGTCGTAGAGTTCGCCGCCGAGCCCGGACAGCGCGGCGAGCGCGGCCAGCACCTGGGCCTCGCCGCAGTCCTCGAACCCGGCCTCGCGCACCGCCGTGCAGGCCGACTCGCGGGCCGCGCGGTGCGCGGTGCCGCCGGCCGCGAGCAGGGCGAGCGCGATGGTGTACTGCGCGTCCCGCAGCATCGCGCCGAGCCGTACGGAGGTGGGCTGTTCCAGGCTCTCGACGCCGTAGCGGCCGTGGCAGCTGGTGCACTGCACGCTGCCGATCACCGGGCCGAGCGGGGCCACCGGGGTCCCCAGCAACCGCAGCCACCGCCGGCCGTGCTGCCGGCGGTAGTTGCGGTCCCCGCCACAGCCCGGGCAGAAGAAGTCACCGAGAACGTCAGTCCGCCACCGCGGGCGAACACCCCACAACCTGGTCACGGCGCCACTCCCCAGACATGGCAGACGGCCTGCACAACAATGGGCAGGTCACGCGACCGGACACCGAGGCCGTCCCACCGACCCGGCTTTCCGGTGGATCGATGTTGCCATGGTTACCGGCACGTGTCAGTACCTCGAACGGCTTCCGACCCGAAAAAATGTGGCGCAGGACACAACTGGCCCCAGGTGCGGCGAAGGGCCGCCCCGGAGGACGGCCCTGCCACATCTCACTCGTACGAACTACCCGCGCTGTGCCCGGTTGACGGCGCTGATGATCGCCTTCAGCGAGGCCAGCACGGTGTTGGCGTCGATGCCGACGCCCCACAGCACCTTGCCGTCCACCGCGCACTCGACGTACGCGGCGGCCTGGGCGTCGCCACCCTCGCTCAGCGCGTGCTCGGCGTAGTCCAGGACGCGGACGTCCAGGCCGATCCGGGCCAGCGCGTCCGTGAAGGCGGAGACCGGGCCGTTGCCGACACCGGTCAGGGTCACCGGTACCGAGTCCACCAGCGCGCCGGCGATCAGCGCGTCCCGGCCGTCCTCGGTGGTCAGGGTGCGCGAGCCGCTCAGCGAGATCCGGCCCCACGGGTTGTCCGGGGTCGGCAGGTACTCGTCCTCGAAGACCCGCCAGATCTCGGCCGGGGTGACCTCGCCGCCCTCGGCGTCGGTCTTGGCCTGGATGATCCGGGAGAACTCGATCTGCATCCGGCGCGGCAGGTCCAGCTTGTGGTCGTTCTTCAGGACGTACGCCACACCGCCCTTGCCGGACTGGCTGTTGACCCGGATGACCGCCTCGTAGGTGCGGCCGACGTCCTTCGGGTCGATCGGCAGGTACGGCACGCCCCAGGTGTGCTCCCCCACCGGGACGCCCGCCGCCGCCGCGTCCGCCTCCAGGGCGTCGAAGCCCTTCTTGATGGCGTCCTGGTGCGAGCCGGAGAAGGAGGTGTACACCAGGTCGCCGGCGTACGGGTGGCGCGGGTGCACCTCCATCTGGTTGCAGTACTCGGCGGTGCGGCGCACCTCGTCGATGTCGGAGAAGTCGATCTGCGGGTCGATGCCCTGCGAGAACAGGTTCATGCCCAGGGTCACCAGGTCGACGTTGCCCGTCCGCTCGCCCTGGCCGAACAGGCAGCCCTCGATGCGGTCCGCGCCCGCCATGTAGGCCAGTTCGGCGGAGGCGACGGCGGTGCCGCGGTCGTTGTGCGGGTGCACCGACAGGCAGACGAACTCGCGGCGCGACAGGTTGCGCGACATCCACTCGAACTGGTCGGCCTGCACGTTCGGGGTGGCCCGCTCGATGGTGGCCGGCAGGTTCAGGATGATCTCGCGGCCCTCGCCCGGCTGCCAGACGTCCATGACCGCCTCGCAGACCTCCAGCGCGAAGTCCAGCTCGGTGTCCACGAAGATCTCCGGCGAGTACTGGTAGCCGAAGACGGTCTCCTCGCCCAGCAGCTTCTCGGCGTACTCCATCACCAGCCGGGTGCCGTCGGTGGCGATTGCCTTGGTGGCGGCCCGGTCGTTGCGGAACACCACCCGGCGGAACAGCGGCGCCGTCGCGTTGTACAGGTGGACCGTCGCGCGCGGGGCGCCGACCAGCGACTCGACGGTCTTCTCGATCAGCTCCTCGCGGGCCTGCGTCAGCACCGAGATGGTGACGTCCTCGGGGATCGCCCCCTCCTCGATCAGCGACCGCACGAAGGCGTGGTCGGTGGCGCCGGAGGACGGGAAGCCGACCTCGATCTCCTTGTAGCCCATCGCGACCAGCAGGTCGAACATCTTGCGCTTGCGGGCCGGAGACATCGGGTCGATCAGCGCCTGGTTGCCGTCCCGCAGGTCGGTGGAGAGCCAGCGCGGCGCCTTGGTGATCACCGTGCTCGGCCACGTGCGGTCCGGCAGGTCGACGGTGTCGAACGGCAGGTAGCGCCCGTACCGCATGCCGGAGGGCAGCTGGCGCACGGACGCGGCGGTGATCGGGGTGGGACGGTCGACGAAGGCGCGACCGGCGGGGATGGGCGCGGCGGAGCTCTGCTCGGTCATGGAATGACTCTCGGCTTCCTGTGATGCGTGGTGCGGGGGCGGGTCGGGGTGGTCGACACCGACTGGCCGGCAGCTGCCGCTCGCGACCCTCCGTTGGATCGCCGGATGACGCGCACAGCTCGATCCCCGCGGCGAGGGAGCCGGCCCTGTGGACTACAGGCCCTCGACGCGGCAGCTAAGAAGAAGCAGCCCGTTGCGCATGATGGCCCCAGCGTAACCCAGGGCCGCGCGCCCCCGAAGTGATCCGGGCCACCGTTCCACCCCTTGAGACACCGACCGGTCACGCCAAGAGTGGTGACAACCGGTCATCGAAGCCTCACCCTGGGCCACATGACTGCAGCAGTTCCGATCTGCGCGATCGTCCCGCCGTACGTCCTGGACCGCCTCGCCGAGGCCGGTCACGAGCCCGCCGTCCGCTCCCTCCTGCTCGACACCGCGCACCGCGCGGCCCGCCTCGCCCCTCCCCCGCCCGTCAGCACCGGCCCGACCCCCAGCCGGTTGATCGCCGACACCGCCCACAGCCAGCGGCTGCCCGGCCGGACCGTCCGCACCGAGGGCCAGGCCCCGGTCGCCGACCAGTCCGTCAACCACGCCTACGACGGCCTCGGCGACACCTTCGCCCTGTACGCCACCGTCTTCGGCCGCCGCTCGATCGACAACCGGGGGCTGCGCCTGGACGCCACCGTGCACTACGGCCAGGACTACGACAACGCCTTCTGGAACGGCCACCAGATGGTCTTCGGCGACGGCGACGGCGAGATCTTCGGCGACTTCACCGCCTGCGTCGACGTCATCGGCCACGAACTCACCCACGGTGTCACCCAGTTCACCGCCGGCCTGCAGTACCAGGACCAGCCCGGCGCGCTCAACGAGTCGGTCTCCGACGTCTTCGGCTCGCTGGTCAAGCAGTACGCGCTGCGCCAGGACGCCGCCCACGCCGACTGGCTGATCGGCGCCGGACTGCTCGCCCCCGGCATCCAGGGCGTGGCGCTGCGCTCGATGAAGGCCCCCGGCACCGCCTACGACGACCCCCGGCTCGGCAAGGACCCGCAGCCCGCGCACATGCGGGACTACGTGGACACCACCGACGACAACGGCGGCGTGCACATCAACTCCGGCATCCCCAACCACGCGTTCTACCTGCTGGCCACCGCCCTCGGCGGCCAGGCCTGGGACCGCGCCGGACGGATCTGGTACGACGCCCTGACCGGCCACCAGCTGGCCGCCGACGCCGACTTCACCGCCTTCGCCCGGGCCACCGTGGCCGCCGCCAAGGCCCGCTACCCCGACCAGTCCTCGGTCGCGGACACCGTGACGGCCTCCTGGGCGCAGGTGGGCGTCAGCCCCGGCTGAACCCTCCGGCGGCCCCTCCGGCGGCCCCCCGGCAGCCACGATGAAGGCCCCGGCGACGGCCCCGGCCGAGGACCGATTGAGACCAGGTTGAGCCGGGCTTAAGGTCACGGTCCGGGAAAAGACCGGCAAACTCCCTCCCCTGGTAGCACCATGGACACCATGCGTATCCAGGTGACCCGGACCGGCGGCTTCGCGGGGATCGTCCGCCATGCGGAACTCGACACCGTCGACCGCACGGACGCCCCGCACGTCCACGCGCTCGCCCGCGAGGCCGTCGCGGGCGGGCTGCGGGCGCCCTCGTACGGGGTGCCGGACGGCTTCCACTACGAGATCACCGTCGACGGCCGGACGGTCTACTGCGCCGACCCGAAGCTCACCGACTCGCAGCGCGAACTGGTGTCGCTGGTCCTGCGCGAGGGCGCGTAGCCCCACCGGCCCCCGGACACGCCGAAGGCCCGCCCGATCGATCAGATCCGGGCGGGCCTTCGCTGGGAGCCGGGGCTCAGAAGCCGAGCTTGCGCAGCTGCTTCGGGTCGCGCTGCCAGTCCTTGGCCACCTTGACGTGCAGGTCCAGGAAGACCGGCGTGCCGAGCAGCGCCTCGATGTGCTTGCGGGCGGTGGTGCCGACGTGCTTGAGCCGCGCGCCCTTGGCGCCGATGACGATCGCCTTCTGGCTCTGCCGCTCGATGTAGACGTTGGCGTGGATGTCCAGCAGCGGGCGGTCCGCCGGGCGGCCCTCGCGCGGGAGCATCTCCTCGACCACGACGGCCAGCGAGTGCGGCAGCTCGTCCCGGACGCCCTCCAGGGCGGCCTCGCGGATCAGCTCCGCGACCATGATCTGCTCGGGCTCGTCGGTGAGGTCGCCGTCCGGGTAGAGCGGCATGCCCTCCGGCAGCAGCTTGGTGATCAGGTCGCCGACCAGTTCCACCTGCTTGTCGCCGACGGCCGAGACCGGGATGATCTCGGCCCACTCGATGCCCAGTTCCTCACCGAGCTGGTGGATGGCGATCAGCTGCTCGGCGAGCCGCTTGGAGTCGACCAGGTCGGTCTTGGTGACGATGGCGACCTTGGGGGTCTTCTTGACCTCGGCGAGTTCCTTGGCGATGAACTTGTCGCCGGGGCCGAGCTTCTGGTCGGCGGGCAGGCAGAAGCCGATCACGTCGACCTCGGCCCAGGTGCTGCGGACCAGGTCGTTGAGGCGCTCGCCGAGCAGGGTGCGCGGCTTGTGCAGGCCGGGGGTGTCGACCAGGACGAGCTGGGAGTCCGGGCGGTGCACGATGCCGCGCACGGTGTGCCGGGTGGTCTGCGGGCGGTCGGAGGTGATCGCGACCTTCGTCCCCACCAGAGCGTTGGTCAGGGTCGACTTGCCCGCGTTGGGTCGGCCGACGAAGCACGCGAAGCCGGAGCGGTACGAGGAGGAAGGGGCACTCATGTGCTCCATTCTCCCTGATCACCGGAGTCGCGCTGCCCGGGCCCGCCCGCACCGCCCGATCAGCCCTTGCGACCGCCCCGCGAAACCACCGACATCACCACCAACAGGACCAGGAAGGCGACCGAACCCCAGAGCCAATACGGCGAGCCGGTCTCCTGCCACTTGCCCATCCCCATCACGAACAGCAGCAGCCCGGCGAAGAACGCCACCGCCCCCATGTGCCCAGCCCCCTCACCGAGTTCACTCCCCGGTGAGACTATCCGCTCGGTTCGGGCAGGTGTTCGCCAGGCCGCCGCCATCGCCCGCCGCGGCAGGCCACAGTGGGCCCTGAGCAGGCCCCGGCGGGCCTCAAGCAGCCCTCGGCAGCCCTCAGCGGGCCTCGGCCGCCACCCGCAGCGTCCCGTCCACACCGGCCAGCAGCACGGGCGTCCCGGCCCCGCCGAGGTCCCGGACGGCCGCCAGGTCGGCCTCGGCCGGCTGCTCCGCCTCGCTCACCACGGCCGCCGCCTCCAGCGACTTCGCACCGCTGGCCACCGCCATCGCCACCGCCGTCTGCAGCGCGCTCAGCCGCAGCGACTCCAGCGCGACCGTCCCGGCCACGTACGTCCGGCCGGTCTCGTCACGCACCGCGGCCCCCTCGGCGACGCCGTTGCGGGCGCGGGCCGAGCGGGCCAGGGTGATGATCTTCTTGTCTTCGGGGTCGAGCTCGACGATGTCACTCATGCCGCCGAGCATAGGCGGCCCCCGCGGCCGCTCAGTGGCCGACCGGGTGGGTCGGACCGGGGTTCGGGTTGAGGACCTTGACGAAGGTCTTCGGCCCGGACGGCCGCGCCGTCTCGTGCTCCGTGCGCTCGCGCCAGAACGGGTTGTCGTGCGGCAGGTGACTGCTCACCCGGCCGTACATCCCGAAGGTCGTCAGGATCACCCCGAAGATGAAGGCGAACAGCACGTTCGACATCCGGAAGTTCAGGATGTTGGCGTCCGGCCGCCCGAGCACCGCCAGGCCGTAGAAGCCGGACAGGACGAACAGCACGCCGACCACCATGTTCAGGTTGGACGCGAAGTTGCCGCCGACCACCGCCCCCGCCACCAGGATCGCGCCCGCCACGATGGACAGGATGCTCAGCGCCCCGTTGGTCGACAGCCCGGTGATCCGGTCACCGTGGGTGGCGAGGAAGCCCGGGTGATCGGCCAGCCCCAGGCACCCGAACACGATCAGGAAGATCCCCCCGAGCCCCGCCCCGATCCGCCACACCGTGGCGAGCCGGCTGTTCACGGGCAGTTCGTCTTGCAGCTTCATGGCGACCTCCACCAGACACGCCCTAGCTGTAGGGATGGCTCCCCTGCATGTGCGGCACCTCGTGCATGTAGAGCGAACCGCACTGCTGGCAGCAGCGCAGCCCGGTGCCCCACTCCTGCTCGGGCCTCGTCTCGGCGTCGTCGGCCAGGCTGCGGCCGCAGAGCGCCGTCGCGGGGTCGCCGTCGCGCACCACGTGCCAGACCTTGACCCCGCCGGTCGCACCCTGCGGGCCGTACTCCGCGCGAAGTTGATGCGTCATGCTGTCCATGGTCGCTCCGCCGGGGCGCGACCGCTACTCGCCGGGCTCCGCCCCGGCCTCCGCGGCCTTGCGGACCGGGGTCGCGACCATCGAGCCGATCCGGTTGCGGCGCCCGGCCGAGGACTCGGCGGTCAGCAGGATGCCGGTCAGCCCGGTGCCGGCGGGCTCGGGCAGCGGGATCTCGCAGGCCGAGCCGGGGATCGGCACCCGGCCGAGGTGCTTGGCCAGCAGGCCGCCGACGGTCTCGACGTCCTCGTCCTCCAGCTCGATGCCGAACAGCTCGCCCAGGTCCTCCACCAGCAGCCGGGCGGTGATCCGGTACGAGCCGTCGCCGAGGTCCTCCACCGGCGCGATCTCCCGGTCGTACTCGTCGGTGATCTCGCCGACGATCTCCTCCAGGACGTCCTCGATGGTGACCAGGCCGGCCGTGCCGCCGTACTCGTCGATCACGATCGCCACGTGCGAGCGGCGCTGCTGCATCTCGCGCAGCAGGTCGCCGGCCGGCTTGGAGTCCGGCACGAAGACGGCCGGGCGCATCACCGCGCCGACCTCCTCGGACTCCGCCTCCCGGTTGATGTGGGTGCGCCGGACCAGGTCCTTCAGGTAGACGATGCCGACCACGTCGTCCTCGCTGTCCCCGACCACGGGGATCCGCGAGAAGCCCGAGCGCAGCGCCAGGGTGAGCGCCTGCCGGACGGTCTTGTGCCGCTCGATCATCACCAGGTCGGTGCGCGGCACCATCACCTCGCGGACGATGGTGTCGCCCAGCTCGAAGACCGAGTGCACCATCCGGCGCTCCTCGTCCTCGATCAGGTCGTCCTTCTCGGCGAGGTCGACCAGCGCCCGCAGTTCGGCCTCGGAGGCGAACGGCCCCTCCCGGTAGCCCTTGCCCGGGGTCAGCGCGTTGCCGAGCAGGATCAGCAGCCGCGGGATCGGGCCGAGCACCGCGGCCAGCGGCAGCAGCACGAAGGAGGCGGCGGTCGCGGTGGTGAGCGGGTGCTGGCGCCCGATCGTGCGCGGCGAGACCCCCACCGCGACGAAGGACACCAGCACCATCACGCCGAACGCCAGCAGCACGGCCTGCCAGATCGGCTCCACGTTGCGCACGCACACCACGGTGACCAGGACGGCCGCCGCCATCTCGCTGGCCACCCGGATCAGGGTCGCCAGGTTGAGGTAGCGGATCGGGTCGGAGGCGACGGTCAGCAGCCGGGCCGAGCCGCGCCGCCCGGCCCGCACGGCCTCCTCCGCCCGGAACCGGGAGACCCGGGAGATGCCCGCCTCGGCGCACGCGGCCAGCCAGCCGAGGACGACGAGGAGCACGGCACCGAGGATGAAGCTCGTACTTTCACCACTCACAGGGGTTCGGGCTCCGCGCTCAGTGGGTGGTGGGGGCCGGGGAGAGACCACCGAGGCCCCGGCCCGCCCGCCAGTCGTCCAGAATGCGCTTCTGGAGGGCGAACATCTCCTCCTCCTCCTCGGGCTCCTCGTGGTCGTACCCGAGGACGTGCAGCACCCCGTGGACGGTGAGCAGTTGGAGCTCCTCGTCCATCGAGTGCTTGGAGGGGGCCGCCTTGCCCTGCTGCTCGGCGACCTCCGGGCAGAGCACGATGTCGCCGAGCAGGCCCTGCGGCAGCTCCTCGCCCTCCTTGCCGGGGCGCAGCTCGTCCATGGGGAAGGACATCACGTCGGTGGGGCCGGGGAGGTCCATCCACTGGATGTGCAGCTCCTCCATCGCCGCTCCGTCCACCAGGATCACGGACAGTTCGGACTGCGGGTGGATCCGCATCTTGTCCAGGGCGAAGCGGGCGACGTCGAGGATGGCTTCCTCATCGGCGTCCCAACCGGACTCGTTGGCGATGTCGATCGACATGACGGGCTGCGTACTCAGCTTTCGGTGCGATGGGACTGACGGGGTGCGCGGGAGCCGCGCCGCTGGGCCGGCTTGCGGGCGGGCGAGGGGTTCTCCTCGGCCTCCTGCTTGGCGTCCCAGCGTTCGTAGGCGTCCACGATCCGGCCGACCAGCTTGTGGCGGACCACGTCGGTGCTGGTGAGGACGGAGAAGTGGATGTCGGGCACGTCGGCCAGGATGTCCTGGACGACCTTGAGGCCGCTGCGGGTGCCGCCCGGGAGGTCGATCTGGCTGGTGTCGCCGGTGACGACCACCCGGGAGTTGAAACCGAGGCGGGTGAGGAACATCTTCATCTGCTCGGGCGAGGTGTTCTGGGCCTCGTCCAGGATGATGAAGGCGTCGTTGAGGGTGCGGCCGCGCATGTAGGCCAGCGGCGCGACCTCGATGGTGCCGGCCGCCATCAGGCGCGGGATGGAGTCCGGGTCCATCATGTCGTGCAGCGCGTCGTACAGCGGGCGCAGGTACGGGTCGATCTTCTCGTAGAGGGTGCCGGGCAGGAAGCCCAGCCGCTCCCCCGCCTCGACGGCCGGGCGGGTCAGGATGATCCGGTTGACCTCCTTGGCCTGGAGGGCCTGGACGGCCTTGGCCATCGCGAGGTAGGTCTTGCCGGTGCCGGCCGGGCCGAGGCCGAAGACGATCGTGTGCTTGTCGATCGCCTCGACGTAGCGCTGCTGGTTGAGGGTCTTGGGGCGGATCGTGCGGCCCCGGTTGGACAGGATGTTCGCGGTGAACACCTTGGACGGCGCCGGGCTGTCCGGGTCCTCCGCGGCACCGCGGAGCATGGCGATGGAGCGCTCCACGGAATCCTCCGTCAAGGGCTGGCCGGTGCGCAGCACCAGCATCATCTCGGTGAAGAGCCGCTGCACGAGGGCGACCTCGGCGCGCGCTCCGGTGGCGGTCACCTCGTTGCCGCGGACGTGGATGTCGGCGGCGGGGAAGCCCTGCTCGATCACGCGCAGCAGCGAGTCCGCCGTGCCGAGCAGGGTGACCATCGGGTGCTTCTCGGGGATGACGATCCGGGCGCTGACGCGACCGTCGTCGGCCGGTTCGGGGCGCGACTGTCCGTTCGTACGGGTCTGCGATGTGTCACTCATAGGTCGGCGCTGGGCCTGCCTCATCCCATCCGTGGTGTCGTGTGCCGATCGGTCTCTCCGGGGCACCAGGGTACGCCGCGCACGTGGTCGCCGCGGCGGGCGGCGGGGCCGCACCCGACGATGCTGCGGCAGATCGGGGAGCGGCGCGAGCGCTTTTCACGGGGTGCGGGCCGGGTTCACGGCTGGCGCCGGACGGGGACGGGCACCCGGGCGAGGTCGGCGGCGAGCACCAGCTCGCCGTCGAAGTGCTTGCGGGCGTCGGCCAGATGCTGGCCCAGGTCCGGGTAGCGCTGGGAGAAGTGGGTCAGCACCAGGGTGCGCACGCCGGCCTCGGCGGCGGCCTTGGCGGCCTGCCCGGCGGTGAGGTGGCCGTGCTCCTCGGCGAGCCGGGAGTCGGCGTCGGTGAAGGTCGACTCGGCGACCAACAGGTCGGCGCCCTCGGCGAGTTCGTACACGCCGTCGCAGAGCCGGGTGTCCATCACGAAGGCGAAGCGCTGGCCCGGCCGGGGCTCGCTGACCTCCTCCAGGGTGACCCGCCGGCCGTCCGCCTCGATCGCCCCCTCGTGCTGGAGGCGGCCGACCGCGGGGCCGAAGACGCCCAGCGCGGCGAGGCGTTCGGGCACCAGGCGGCGGCCGTCCGGCTCGGACAGCCGGTAGCCGAAGGACTCCACGGGGTGGGACAGCCGCACGGCGTCCAGCGCGAAGCGGGCGCCGGGCGCGGGCAGCGGGCCCGGCTCGTCGATCGGCCGGGGCCGCAGGACGGCCGTCTCGTGGTAGGCGGTGGCGTGCCGCAGCCGCTCGAAGTAGACCTCGCCGGAGGCCGGGAAGTAGACGTCCACCGGGTGGGGGACGCGGTCCAGGTTGATCCGCTGGATCACCCCGGCGAGGCCCAGGCAGTGGTCGCCGTGGAAGTGCGTGACGGCGATCCGGGTGATCTGGGTGGCCGAGACGCCGGCCAGCAGCATCTGCCGCTGGGTGCCCTCGCCGGGGTCGAACAGCAGGCCCTCGCCGTCCCAGCGGAGCAGGTAGCCGTTGTGGTTGCGGTGCCGGGTGGGCACCTGGCTGGCGGTGCCGAGGACGACGAGTTCGCGCTGTGACACGTAGGTCAGACCATGCTCTCGGTCATCGGCTTGCCGCCGAGCACGTGGACGTGGGCGTGGAAGACCGTCTGGCCGGCGCCGGCGCCGGTGTTGAAGATCAGCCGGTAGTCCTCGACGCCCTCGTCCCTGGCCACCGCGCCCGCCTCGGCGAGGAGTTCACCGGCGATCTCCGGCTCGGCGGCGGCCAGCGCGGCGGCGTTCGGGTAGTGGACGTGCGGGATGACCAGGACGTGCAGCGGCGCCTTGGGGGCGATGTCGCGGAAGGCGAGGACGCGCTCGGTCTTGCGCACCACGGTCGCCGGGATCTCGCCCGCAACGATCTTGCAGAACAGGCAGTCGGGCTGCGGCTCGCCGGCCATCGGCTTCTCCTCGGTTCGTGTCTGGTCTGGGGCCGTACGGGCGCAGCCTAGCGGGAAGTCGGCCGGGCCGACCTCCCGTTCGGCTGCTCTCCCGCCCGCCGGGGGCGACGGGGGCGCGCCCTACGCCCAGGGCATCGGCGGGGCCGTGCGGGGCGGGGCCGCGGCGAGCGCGGCGAGGGCGATCCGCACGCCCTCGGCCAGCTGCGGGTCCTCGCCGGCGGCCCACTGGTGCGGGGCCATCGGCACCTCGACGTCCGGGTCGACGCCGTGGTTCTCCACGCCCCAGCCGTAGTTCTCCAGCCAGTACGCGTACTTGGGCTGGGTGACGAGGGTGCCGTCGACCAGGTGGTAGCGGCTGTCGATGCCGATCACCCCGCCCCAGGTGCGGGTGCCGACCACCGGGCCGATGCCGAGCGTCTGGATGACGGCGTTGACGACGTCGCCGTCCGAGCCGGAGAACTCGTTGGCGAGCGCGACGACCGGCCCGCGCGGGGCGTCGAGGGGGTAGGGCACCGGGTGGTCGGTGTCCCGGATGGCGTTCCAGCCGACGATCCGGCGGGCGAGCTTCTCGATCACCAGCTGCGAGGTGTGGCCGCCGCGGTTCTCCCGGACGTCGACGATCACGCCGTCCCTGGCCAACTCCACGGCCAGGTCGCGGTGGATCTGGGCCCAGCCGGCCGACTGCATGTCGGGGATGTGCAGGTAGCCGAGCCGGCCGCCGGACAGCTCGCGCACCACGGCCCGCCGACCGGCCACCCAGTCGTGGTAGCGCAGCGGCTCCTCGTCGGCGATCGGGACGACCACCGGGTGGCGCCGGTCGGTGCCGTCCTTGCCGGCCACGGTCAGTTCGACCGGCTGCCCGGCGGTGCCGGCCAGCAGCGGGGCCGGGCCGGTGACCGGGTCCACCGGGCGGCCGTTGACGGCGAGGACCGCGTCGCCCGGGCGGATCGCGGCGCCGGGCGCGGCCAGCGGCGAGCGGGCCCGGGGGTCGGAGGACTCGCCGGGCAGGATGCGGGCGATCCGCCACCGGTCGCCGTCCCTGGCGAGGTCCGCGCCGAGCAGGCCCTGGCGCCGGGCGGGCTCGGTGTACCGGCCGTACGGGACGACGTAGGCGTGCGAGGTGCCGAGTTCGCCGTGCACCTCCCAGAGCAGGTCGACCAGGTCGTCGTGCGAGCCGAGGCGTTCCACGAGCGGCCGGTAGCGGTCCAGCACGCCGGCCCAGTCGACGCCGCCGAGGTCGGGGCGCCAGAAGTTGTCGCGCATCAGGCGGCCGTTCTCGGCGTACATCTGCCGCCACTCGGCGGCCGGGTCGACGGTGACCCGCAGCCGGGTCAGGTCGACGCCCACCTCGTCGTCCTCTCCGCCCGCCTTGTGCTCGGCCGGGACGATCCGCAGCTCGCTCCCGTCCAGCACGGCCACCCGGGTGCCGTCCCCGCTGACCGCGAAGCCGTCCACGCCGTGCACCAGTTGCTCGACGCGGCGCTTCTTCAGGTCGAAGCGCTCCAGCACCGGCCGGGGCCGCTCGTCCTCGGGCGAGGCCGCCTCGTCGCCGAGTTCGCCGAGCAGCGGGGCGCGGGTCCACAGCACGCCGTCCTTGGCGGCCCTGAGCGCGTCGAACCGGCCGCCCTCGACCGGGAACGGGACGATCCGGTCCGCGATGCCGTCCAGGTCGACCCTGGTCACCGGCGCGGCGTCGCCGGCGGCCTCCTCGCCGTCCGCCTTCCTGCCGCGCGGCTCGTCCTCCTCCCCGCCGAGCGGGCGCCCGGCCCGCTGCGGCCCGAACGGGGACGGCGTGTCGGCGGCCAGCGTGATCAGGTACGGGCGGCAGCCGTTGGGGAACGACAGGTCGAAGACGTGCGAGTCGTAGACCGGGTCGAAGTTGCGCACCGACAGGAACGCCAGGTAGCGGCCGTCCGCGGTGAAGGCCGGCGAGGTGTCGATGAAGCGCTCCTGGGTGACCTCGCCGACCGTCCGGGTCGCCAGGTCGGCCAGCACGATCTGGCGCAGCGAGTACGGGCCCAGCCGGTGCACCGGCCGCGACCAGGCCAGCCAGGCCGAGTCCGGGCTGAAGGCCAGCCCGCCGACCTCGCCGTCGGCGCTGCGGTCCAGCTCGTGCACGGTGCCGTCGGCGAGCGCGACCAGCAGGACCCGGCCGTCGTGCACGCCGAGCGCGGCCTGCCTGCCGTCCGGGGACACCGCCAGGGAGTTGACCCGGCCGATCCGCCCGGCGGCCAGCCGGCGGCGCTCGGCGCCCTGGGCGTCGGGGGCGAACTCCAGCGCGTCCTCGCCCTCGGCGTCGGACACCCACAGCACGCCCTGGGTGCCGTCCTCGCCCGGCACCACCCGGGCCAGCCGCCCGCGCACCCCCGGGGTCTCGTCCAGCACCCGGGCCGGGCCCTCGCGGTGGGTCAGCCAGTGCACGTCGCCGCGCACCACCACGGCGCCGGCCCGGCCGGTGCGGTCGGGGGCGGCGGACTCCAGCCAGTGCGCGGCGTGCACCGGGCGGGGGCGGCGGCCGCTGCGCGGGCCGGCCAGCCGGATGTCGAGGCGGCGGGGCGCGGCTCCCGCCAGGTCGTCCAGCAGCCAGACGTCGCCGGCCCGGTGGAACACCGCCCGGGTGCCGTCGGTGCCGGCGTTGCGGGCGTAGAAGCCGTCCGGGTCGGTGGTGTGGCGGCGCAGGTCGGAGCCGTCCGGAAGGCTGGAGTAGAGCTCGCCGACGCCCTCGTGGTCGGAGAGGAAGGCGATCCGCTCCCCCACCCACAGCGGCGAGTCGAGCTGGCCGTCCAACTCCTCGTGGACGCGGACGAATTCGTCCCGCCCGATCCACAACTTGCCCGCCCGGCCGCCCCGGTAGCGCTTCCACCAGGCCGGCTCGCGGTTGTTGACGGTGCCCAGCAGCACGCGGTCGCCGCCCGGCTCGAAGGCGAGCCCGCCGACCGGCCCGTACGGCAGCCGCACCGACTCGCCGCCGTCCAGCGGCACGGCGTGCGCCCAGCTGCGGCGCAGGGTCGCCTCACCGGCGGTGGTGAGGGCGATCGGGCGCCCGTCGGCCGTCCAGCCCCGCACCTCGGTCTGCTCGCTGCCCCAGTGGGTGAGCCGCCGGGACGGCCCGCCGTCCACCGGCACCACGTGCACCTCGGGCGCGCCGTCCCGGGTGGAGGTGAAGGCGATGTGCCGCCCGTCGGGGGCGAACCGGGGGTGCCGGACGGGCAGGTGATCGGCCGTCAGCCGCCAGGCCCGGCCACCGTCCAGCGGGGCCAGCCAGACGTCGTCCTCGGCGACGAAGGTGACCAGGTCACCGTGCAGATGGGGGTGGCGCAGGTAGGCGCCCGCAGAGGTGCTCAGGGGTTCCGTCACGCGGTCAGCGTAGGCACGCGCGCGCACGGCGCGGGCCGGTTCGGGCAGACTCCGACCGCACGGGCGGGCCGGCTACGACCAGCGGCCGGTGCGCCCCAGCAGCAGGGCGCCGGCGGCCACCCCGGCGGTGGAGGTGCGCAGCACCGAGGGGCCCAGCCGGTACGGCCCGGCGCCCGCCTCGGCGAACGCGGCCAGCTCCTCCGGGGAGACCCCGCCCTCCGGGCCGACCACCAGCACCACGTCCCCGGCCGCGGGCAGCGCGGCCAGCGCCAGCGGCTCGGCGCCCTCCTCGTGCAGCACGGCGGCGAACGCGGCCTGGGCCAGCAGCGGCGCCAGCTGCCGGGTGGTCGCCGGCTCGCGCACCTCGGGGAAGCGCAGCCGACGGGACTGCTTGCCGGCCTCCCGGGCGGTGGCCCGCCACTTGGCCAGCGCCTTGGCGCCCCGCTCGCCCTTCCACTGCGTGATGCAGCGCGAGGCGGCCCACGGGACGATCACGTCCACGCCGACCTCGGTCATGGTCTCCACCGCGAGCTCGCCGCGGTCGCCCTTGGGCAGCGCCTGGACGACGACGATCCGCGGCGCCGGCTCGGGCTCCCGGCGGACGGCGGCCACCGTGACGTCGATCGCGTCCTTGCCGAGCACCGCGGCGACCGTCCCGTCCACCCCGAGGCCCAGCCCGTCGGCGAGGGTCACCGCCTCGCCCGCCGCCAGCCGCTTCACCGCGGCCGCGTGCCGCCCCTCCGGCCCGTCGAGGCGCACCACGGAGCCGGGCGCGGCGGCGGCGATCCGCTCGGTCTCGACGACGAAGACGGGGGCGGTCATGCGGGGAACCTCCGGGGGGTGGGGCGGATCGGGAACGCGAAAGGGGCGCCGGGCAGAACCCGGCACCCCCGCGCGGACGGCCAGGGCCCGGCAAGCGGCCCCGGCCTAGGGCCTAGCGGCCGTTGAACGCGTCCTTGAGGCGCGAGAACAGGCCCTGCTGGCCCGGCGCGAACTGGCCGGACGGCCGCTCCTCGCCGCGCAGCACCGCGAGCCGGCGCAGCAGCTCCTCCTGCTCGGGGTCGAGCTTGGTGGGCGTCTGCACCTCGACATGCACTATCAGGTCGCCTCGGCCGCCGCCGCGCAGGTGCGTGATGCCGCGGCCGTGCAGCGGGATCGACTGGCCGGACTGGGTGCCGGGCCTGATGTCGAGCTCCTCCAGCCCGTCCAGGGTCTGCAGCGGCACCTGGGTGCCGAGGGACGCGGCCGTCATCGGGATGGTGACGGTGCAGTGCAGATCGTCCCCGCGCCGCTGGAAGACGGTGTGGGTGGTCTCGGCGATCTCGACGTACAGGTCGCCGGCCGGGCCGCCGCCGGGGCCGACCTCGCCCTCGCCGGCCAGCTGGATCCGGGTGCCGTTGTCGACACCGGCCGGGATCTTGACCGTCAGGGTGCGCCGGGCGCGGACCCTGCCGTCGCCGGCGCACTCCGGGCACGGGGTCGGCACGACCGTGCCGAAGCCCTGGCACTGCGGGCAGGGCCGGGAGGTCATGACCTGGCCCAGGAACGACCGGGTGACCTGGGACACCTCGCCCCTGCCGCGACACATGTCGCAGGTCTGCGCGGAGGTGCCGGGGGCCGCGCCCTCACCGCTGCACGTGGTGCAGGTGACGGCCGTGTCGACCTGGAGTTCCTTGGTGGTGCCGAAGGCGGCCTCCTCCAGGGTGATCTCCAGCCGGATCATGGCGTCCTGGCCGCGGCGGGTGCGCGAGCGCGGGCCGCGCTGGCCGGCCGCGGCGCCGAAGAAGGCGTCCATGATGTCGGAGAAGCCGAAGCCGGCCGCCCCCGCGCCGAAGCCGCCCGCGCCCCCGCCACCCGGCGAGAGCGGGTCACCGCCGAGGTCGTAGACCTGGCGCTTCTGCGGGTCGGAGAGCACCTCGTAAGCGGCGTTGATCTCCTTGAACCGCTCCTGCGTCTTCGGGTCCGGGTTGACGTCCGGGTGCAGTTCGCGTGCCAGGCGTCGGAAGGCCTTCTTGATCTCGTCCTGCCCCGCATCCCGTCGGACGCCGAGTACCGCGTAGTAGTCCGTGGCCACCAAATGCTCCGCTTGTTCCGCCTGTAGTAGTGCTGCGACTGGACACCGCCGTCAGAGGTTCCGACGGCGGCCTGTGCTACGACTCGGCCAGGATCTGGCCCACGTACCGCGCCACCGCACGCACCGCCCCCATTGTGCCCGGATAGTCCATCCGGGTCGGACCGATCACACCCAGTTTGGCCACGCTCTCGTCGCCCGAACCGTAACCGACCGACACCACCGAGGTGGAATTCAGCCCCTCGTAGGCGATCTCCCGCCCGATCCGGACCGTCATCGCGGCGTCCGCCGTCTCACCCAGGAGACGGAGCAGGACGACCTGCTCCTCCAGGGCTTCCAGCACCGGCTGGATGGTCAGGGGGAAGTCGTGCCCGAAGCGGGTCAGGTTGGCCGTGCCGGCCAGCATGATCCGCTCCTCGTTCTGCTCGGCGAGCGCTTCGAACAGCGTCGCCAGGACCGTGCTGACGGTCGGGCGGTCCGGCGGCTCGAAACCTGCCGGGAGCTCCTCCAGGAACCCCGGCACGTCCGGCAGCCGCTGGCCGACGGCCCGCGCGTTGATCCGGGCCCGCAGGTCCGCCAGGACCGTCTCGCCGACCGGGCCCGGGCAGTCGACCATCCGCTGCTCGACCCGGCCGGTGTTGGTGATCAGGACCAGCATCACCTTGGTCGGTGCCAGCGCCACCAGCTCGATGTGCCGGACGGTGGACCGCGACAGCGAGGGGTACTGCACCACCGCGACCTGCCGGGTGAGCTGGGCGAGCAGCCGCACCGTCCGCATGACCACGTCGTCCAGGTCGACGGCGCCGTCCAGGAAGTGCCGGATCGCCCGGCGCTCGGGGGCGCTCATCGGCTTGACCTCGGCGAGCTTGTCGACGAACAGGCGGTACCCCTTGTCGGTGGGGATGCGCCCGGCGCTGGTGTGCGGCTGGTGGATGTAACCCTCCTCCTCCAGCGCCGCCATGTCGTTGCGCACGGTCGCCGGGGAGACTCCGAGGTTGTGCCGCTCCACCAGGGCCTTGGAGCCGACCGGCTCCTCGGTGCCCACATAGTCCTGGACGATCGCGCGGAGCACGGCGAGCTTGCGGTCGTCCAGCTGGCGAACCTCACCGGCCATGGGGCACACACCTCCGTCTTCGCACGTTGTCCGTTCGTGTCACGCATGCTGCTGCCCGCTCCGGGAGGATCCCGGCTCCGGCACCCGCTTTGGCACTCTGAACCTGCGAGTGCCAAAACCGTACCTGCCAGTGTAAGGCCCGGGCCCAACGGCAGGAACGGCCCGGCCGGAGTGATCCTGCCCGCAGTTCCCGGCGCGGGGGTGGTGCCGCAGGGCCGTCCGGGTGGCAGCATCGAAGACGACGGCGAATGGAGGAGCAAGCAATGTCGAGCTCGGGCCAGCACACCCGTTTCGCGCCCGACCGCGGCCTGACCGGCCGCATGGTCGTGACGATGTTCGTGATCGGGCTGCTGTACGTCGGTTTCACCGGTCTGCTGATCGTGCTGCTGCGCGGCGCCTGGCCACTGATCGTCCTGATCTCCGGCGGGCTGTTCGTGGCCCAGTTCTGGTTCAGCGACAAGATCACCGAACGGGCGATGGGCGCCCACCAGGTGACCCCTGAGCAGTACCCGCAACTGCACGGCACCATCGACCGGCTCTGCGCGCTGGCCGACATGCCCAAACCCCGGGTGGCGGTCGCCGACAACGACATGCCGAACGCCTTCGCCACCGGCCGCAACCCGCAGAACGCCGTGGTGTGCGTCACCACCGGCCTGCTGCGCCGGCTGGAGCCCGAGGAACTGGAGGGCGTCCTCGCCCACGAGCTGTCCCACGTCGCCCACCGGGACGTCGCGGTGATGACCATCGCCGGCTTCCTCGGCGTCCTCGCCGGGGCCATGACCCGGATCGCCATGTACGGCGGGTTCATGGGCGGCAACCGCAACAACAACGACCAGAACGCGGCCATCGTCGCCCTGATCATCCCGCTGGTGTCGATGGTCGTCTACGCCATCAGCTTCCTGCTCACCCGGCTCCTGTCCCGCTACCGGGAACTCGCCGCCGACCGCGCCGCCGCCCAGCTCACCGGCCGGCCCAGCGCCCTCGCCTCCGCGCTCACCAAGGTCACCGGCCAGATCGCCGCCATCCCCAGCAAGGACCTGCGCCAGGCGCAGCCCTACAACGCCTTCTACTTCGCCCCCGCGCTGAGCGCCCGGGAGACCGCCTCGCAGCTGTTCTCCACCCACCCGACGCTGGAGAAGCGGCTCGCGGAGCTGGCGAAGATCTCCGAGCAGCTCGGCCGCTGAGGCCCCGGCCCCCTGCGGCCCTCCCGCCCCCCTCCTGGCTCCTCCCGACTCCCTCCCCCGAAAGGACCGCCGTGGGAATCCTGGACACCCTGTTCGGGCGCACCAAGCCCGTCAAGCCCGACCTCGACCAGCTGTTCGGCGTCCCGTCCGCCGCCCTCACCCTGGAGGCCGCGGCCGGGTTCACCCCCACCGGGCTCGGCTCGGTCTGCTTCGCCGCCGTCGAGGGCGCGGCCTTCGGCCAGGTCGAACAGCAGGTGCGGGCGCTGCTCGACGCCGACACCGAGCGCGGCGGCGTCCCGGTCGAGGCCTCCAAGGACGGCTACGGCTACTCCTGGCTGCTCGCCCGGCACACCCCCGAGGAACTGCCGGACCTGGTCAACGACCTGCACGCGGTCAACAGCGAGCTGGAGGCGAACGGCTTCGGGCCGCAGCTGCTCTGCTCGCTGGTCGGCTTCCGCAACCCGGGCGGGCAGTCGCTGGCCCTGGTCTACCTCTACAAGCGCGGCACCTTCTACCCCTTCGCCCCGATGCCCGGCGGCGGGGAGCGGCGCAACAGCCCGCTGGAGCTCCAGGTCAACGCGACGCTCGGGAACGACCTGCGGCTGGAGAAGGACCTCAGCCGCTGGTTCCCGGTCTGGGGCGCGCCGGGCCTCTGACGGTCCGTCCGTATAGTCGCTTTCATGCACAGCCGCCAGTACGGACCCGACCTGACCCCGCCGTGGAAGAAGCAGCAGCCCGCCCCGGAGGTGACCGCCGAACGGGACCTGGTGGTGGAGGAGGCCGCCACCGGCTTCTGCGGCGCGGTGGTGCGCTGCGAGAAGACCGCCGAGGGCTTCACCGTCACCCTGGAGGACCGCTTCGGCAAGCTCCGGGTGTTCCCGCTGGTGCCGCGCGGCTTCCTGCTGGAGGGCCGGACGGTCACCCTGGTGCGCCCGGCCGGCCCCGCCCCCTCCCGCACGCCGGGCCGCACCGCCTCCGGCTCGGTCGCCGTCCCCGGCGCCCGGGCCCGGGTCGCCCGCGAGTCGCGGATCTACGTCGAGGGCCGGCACGACGCCGAACTGGTCGAGCGGGTCTGGGGCGACGACCTGCGGATCGAGGGCGTGGTCGTCGAGTACCTGGAGGGCGTGGACGACCTGCCCGCGATCGTCGCCGACTTCGCCCCCGGCCCGGGCCGGCGCCTCGGCGTCCTGGTCGACCATCTGCTCCCCGGCACCAAGGAGCACCGCATCGCCGCCCAGGTCACCGGCGACGCCGTCCTGGTCGTCGGCCACCCGTACATCGACATCTGGCAGGCCGTGAAGCCCGCCTCCGTCGGCATCCCCGGCTGGCCCGCCGTCCCCCGCGGCGAGGAGTGGAAGGAGGGCGTCTGCCGCCGCCTCGGCTGGCCGGTGAACACCCCCGCCGCCTGGAAGCGGATCCTCTCCACGGTGGACAGCTACAAGGACCTGGAGCCGGAACTGCTGGGAAAGGTCGAGGAGTTGATCGACTTCGTGACGATTCCGGAGTGACTGTCAGAGCGTTCCGAACTCACCTGTGTCCAGCGTCACGCCCAGGACGTCGACCCGGACGGGGTCGCCGAACTTGAAGGGCTGCCCGACCGCGTAGTCCGGGGCGCCCGACGCGGTAGCGGTGTCGGGTTCGGTGAGCAGCAGACACTCGCCCTTGAAGGGGTCGACGATCAGATAGGCCTTGATCGTCCCGCCCGCGTACATCTCCCGCTTGACGTGGTAGTCGCGATAGGCGCTGGTCTTCGACACCACCTCGACGACCATGGTCACCGCAGGCGCCGGGACCAACCGTCCGGGGACTTCCACCGCGCCCCGCTCGATCACCACCAGATCGGGCTGCAGCTCGCTGGCCTCGTGCGCGAAGGCCAGGTCCTGGGTCTGCAACCGATGCCAGAGAGCCCTCGGGACCTGATCCACGATGCACTCGACGATGAGGTTGTGGACCAGGTCCGGCCCCGCCGTCATCACGATTTCCCCCCTGATGAGCTCGGCCTTGACGCCTTCCGGCACCTCCAGGTTCTCGAAGATCCCGGTCATCCGATCATCGATGGCGGTCATCGCACGCTCCCTCCGACGGCTGACGTCCACGTCAACGAATGTCAGTCCACCAGGTCACGTACGACCGCGTCGGCGAGCAGGCGGCCCTGGAGGGTGAGGACGGCGCGGCCCCCGGCGTACGGCTCGGCGGCGAGGAGGCCGTCGGCGAGGTGGCGGGCGGCGGCGTGGCGGCCGGTGTCGGTGAGGAGGGTGAGCGGGATGCCCTCGGCGAGGCGCAGTTCCAGCAGGATGCGCTCGACCCGGCGGTCCTCCTCGGCGAGCACCTCGCGGCCCAGGGCGGGGGTGCGGCCCTCGGCGAGGGCCTGGGCGTAGGCGGCGGGGTGCTTGGCGTTCCACCAGCGGACGCCGCCGACGTGGCTGTGCGCGCCCGGGCCGGCGCCCCACCAGTCGGCGCCGGTCCAGTACAGCTCGTTGTGGCGGCAGCGGCCCTCGGGGGTGGTGGCCCAGTTGGAGACCTCGTACCAGGTGTAGCCGGCGGCGCTGAGCGCCTGTTCGGCGATGAGGTAGCGGTCGGCGTGCACGTCGTCGTCGATCATCGGCAGTTCGCCGCGCTTGACCCGGGCGGCGAGCTTGGTGCCGTCCTCGACGATCAGGGAGTACGCGGAGACGTGGTCGGGCCCGGCGCCGATGGCGGCGTCCAGGGAGGCGCGCCAGTCGTCGTCGGACTCGCCGGGGGTGCCGTAGATGAGGTCCAGGTTGACGTGGTCGAAGCCGGCGGCGCGGGCCTCGGCGACGCAGGCCTCGGGGCGGCCGGGGGTGTGGTGGCGGTCGAGCAGCTTCAGGACGTGCGGGCGGGCGCTCTGCATGCCGAAGGAGACCCGGTTGTAGCCGCCCTCGCGCAGTTCGGCCAGGTAGGCCGGGTCGACGGACTCCGGGTTGGCCTCGGTGGTGACCTCGGCGCCGTCGGCGAGCCCGAACTCCTCGCGCAGCGCGGCGAGCATCTTCACCAGGTCGCGGGCGGGCAGCAGGGTGGGGGTGCCGCCGCCGAGGAAGACGGTCTGCACCGGCAGGTCGACCGGGCCGAGGACCTTTCGGGCCAGCCGGATCTCGGCGACCACGTTGTCCGCGTAGGTCTCCTGGGAGGCGACCGCCCCGGAGGAGCGCAGTTCGGTGGCGGTGTAGGTGTTGAAGTCGCAGTAGCCGCAGCGGCTGGCGCAATAGGGCACGTGCAGGTAGAAGCCGAACGGCCGCTGCCCGAGACCGGTGCGGGCGGATGCGGGCAGGGAACCGTCGGACGGCACCGGTTCGCCGTCGGGGAGTGCGGAGGGCATGACCCCATTGTCCCGTACGGCTCACCCGAACCGGTGAGCCGTACGGGGGCGGGGCCGATCAGGCCTCGTTGGCGCCCGCGTACATCGCGGTGACGGCGTCCGCGTAGGTCCGCTCGACCACCGGGCGCTTGATCTTCAGGCTCGGGGTGAGCTCGCCGTGCTCGATGTCGAGATCGCGCGGCAGCAAGTGGAACTTCTTGATCGTCTGCCAGCGCTGGAGGTCGGCGTTGAGCCGCTTGACGAAGCCCTCGATCAGCTGGTGCACCTGCGGGTCGGCGGTCACCTCGGCGTAGGACTTGCCCTTCAGCCCGTGCTCGGCGGCCCACGGCATGATGACCGCCTCGTCCAGGCCGATCAACGCGGTGCAGAAGTTGCGGCCGTTGCCGATCACGAGGATGTTGCTGACGAACGGGCAGACCGCCTTGAACCTGCCCTCGACCTCGCTGGGCGCGACGTACTTGCCGCCGGAGGTCTTGAACAGGTCCTTCTTGCGGTCGGTTATCCGCAGGAAGCCGTCGGGGCCGAGCTCGCCGATGTCCTCGGTGTGGAACCAGCCGTCGGCCTCCAGCACCTCGGCGGTCTTCTCGGGCAGGTCGTGGTAGCCGCGCATGACGCCGGGGCCGCGCAGCAGGATCTCGCCGTCCTCGGCGATCCGGACCTCGGTGCCGGGCAGCGGGCGGCCCACGGTGCCGATCCGGATGTCCTCCTCACGGTTGACGCAGGAGCCGGCGCTGGTCTCGCTGAGGCCGTAGCCCTCCAGGATCGGCACGCCGGCGCCGAGGAAGAAGTAGCCGATCTCGGGCGCGAGCGCGGCGCTGCCGGAGACGGCGCCGCGCAGCCGGCCGCCGAAGGCCGCGCGGATCTTGGCGTAGACCAGCTTGTCGGCCAGGCCGTGCTGGAGCCTGAGGCCCAGCGGGGCGGTGCCGGCACCGGTGGCGATCCGGCTCTCCTGGACGGCGCGGGCGTGCTCGCGGGCGACCTTGGCGGCCCACCGGAAGATCTTGTACTTGGCGCCGCCCTCGGCCCGGGCCCGGCCGGCGATGCCGTTGTAGACCTTCTCGAAGATGCGCGGCGCCGAGGCCATCACGGTCGGCCGGATGACCGGCAGGTTGTGGATGATCCGGTCGACCCGGCCGTCCACGGCCATCACGTGGCCGGTGGCGATCTGGCCGGAGATCAGCGTCTTGCCGAACACGTGCGACAGCGGCAGCCACATGAACTGGACGTCGTCGGAGCGCAGCAGCCCGCTGGCCTCCTGGGCCCGGGCCTCGTACGCCCAGCAGTCGTGCACCAGGCGCACGCCCTTGGGGCGGCCGGTGGTGCCGGAGGTGTAGATGAGGGTGGCCAGCTGCTCCTTGTCGAGCGCGGCGACGGTCTTCTCGACCGCGTCCGGGTGCTGCTCCAGGTACTCGGCGCCGCGCTGCTCCAGCTCGGCGAGGGTGAGCACGGTGAGGGCGTTCAGGCCCTCGGCCTCGGGGGTACTGGCCCCTGGGGCGCCCGCCTCGGCGGCATCAGTCCCAGCGGCGTCACTCCCGGCGGCGTCGGCCTCGGGGGCGTCGGCCTCGGGGGCGTCGAAGAGGATGACGGTCCGCAGCTCGGGCAGCTGTCCGAGCTGGTCGACGGCCTTGGCGAGTTGGGCGGAGTTCTCCGCGAACAGCGCCCTGGAACCGGAGTTGGAGAGGATGAACGCGGTCTCGTCGGCGTTGGTGCTGGGATAGACGGTCGTGGTGGCGGCACCCGCGCACATGTTCCCGAGGTCGGCGATGATCCATTCGAGCCGGGTGGAGGAGGCGAGCGCCACCCGGTCCTCCGGCTGGATGCCGAGCGCCATCAGCCCGGCGGCCACCGCCTTGACCCGGGCCGCGGTCTGCGCCCAGGTCAGCGAGCGCCACTGCTCGGCGCCGGGGGCGCTGTCCGCGGCGTGCTCGTCGACCGGGGCCGGGTAGCGGTAGGCCTCGGCGTTCGGGGTGGCGGCGACCCGCTCCAGGAAGAGGTGGGCGACGGAGGCGGGACGCCCGGCGACCAAGTCGGCACTGCCGGAGTCGATCAGGGACTGCGCGGAACTCAACGAGGACCTCCGGGGGCGGGTGGCCGTCTGAGGGATGGTTTCGGCGCCCGTGGGGGGCGGTCGCCGGGCCCCCGGTCAACCCTGGCGATACCGGCGAGTAACAAGGGGGCAATCAGCAGCCTAGGGGGAAACCGGTCATTCCGTAAGAGGGCGGGGCCCGGCCGGCACACCACCGCACCACCGGTGCCCGACGACGACTCCGCCCCGCGCCCCGGTGAACCCCTGCAACCGGGCCCGCCGTACGGTTCGGCAAAGGACTGGGCAAACCTGCGGTCCACAACTCGTGAATCTCCTGTACGAGTCCACCAAAGAACGAGAATCGGGATGCGAATCCACCCGTCGACGACAAGAGTGTGCCAGTGCTGATCAGACTTCTCAGGGCGTACCTGCGCCCGTACTCCCGACCGATCGCGCTGCTCGTGGGGCTCCAACTGGTGTCCACCCTGGCGGCGCTCTACCTGCCGACGCTCAACGCCGACATCATCGACGACGGCGTGGTCAAGGGCGACACCGGCTACATCCTGCAAGTGGGCGGGGTGATGATCGGCATCACCCTGGTCCAGGCGCTCTGCTCGATCGGCGCCGTCTACTACGGATCCCGCACCGCCATGGCCTTCGGCCGGGACGTCCGCGCCGCCGTCTTCGACCGGGTGCAGAGCTTCTCCGCCCGCGAGGTCGGCCAGTTCGGCGCCCCCTCGCTGATCACCCGCACCACCAACGACGTCCAACAGGTCCAGATGCTGGCCCTGATGAGCTTCACGCTCATGGTGGCCGCCCCGATCATGTGCGTCGGCGGCATCATCATGGCCCTCAACCAGGACGTGCCGCTGTCCGGCCTGCTGCTCGCGGTCATCCCGCTGCTCGGCGCCGTCGTCCTCCTCCTGGTCCGCTCGCTGCGCCCCAAGTTCCGCAGCATGCAGACCCGGATCGACACCGTGAACCGGGTCCTGCGCGAGCAGATCACCGGCATCCGGGTCATCCGCGCCTTCGTCAAGGACGACCACGAGCAGGCCCGCTTCGCCAAGGCCAACGGGGACCTCACCGACACCGCCCTCCAGGTCGGCCGGCTGATGTCGTTCATGTTCCCGGCCGTGATGCTGGTCGTGAACGTCTCCAGCGTCGCCGTGCTCTGGTTCGGCGCCCACCGGATCGACAACGGCGGCATGCAGATCGGCGCGCTCACCGCCTTCCTCTCCTACCTGATGCAGATCCTGATGAGCGTCATGATGGCCACCTTCATGTTCATGATGGTGCCGCGCGCCGAGGTCTGCGCCGAGCGCATCGAGGAGGTCCTCGGCACCTCCTCCAGCGTCGTCCCGCCCGCCGCGCCGATCACCGAGGTGCTGCGCCGCGGCAACCTGGAACTGCGCGACGTCGACTTCCGCTACCCCGGCGCCGAGGCCTCGGTGCTGCGCGGCATCGCCATCACCGCCCGCCCCGGCGAGACCACCGCCGTCATCGGATCCACCGGCAGCGGCAAGTCCACCCTGCTCGGACTCGTACCCCGACTGTTCGACGCCACCTCCGGCCAGGTCCTGCTCGACGGCGTCGACGTGCGCGAACTCGCCCCCGAGACGATCGCCGAGAGCGTCGGCCTCGTCCCGCAGAAGCCCTACCTGTTCTCCGGCACCGTCGCCAGCAACCTCCGCTACGGCCGGCCCGACGCCACCGACGAGGAGCTCTGGCACGCCCTGGAGATCGCCCAGGCCAAGGACTTCGTCGAGGAACTGGCCGAAGGCCTGGACGCCCCGATCGCCCAGGGCGGCGGCAACGTCTCCGGCGGCCAGCGCCAACGCCTGGCCATCGCCCGGGCCCTGGTCCGCCAGCCCGACGTCTACCTGTTCGACGACTCCTTCTCGGCGCTCGACTACGCCACCGACGCCAGGCTGCGCAAGGCCCTCGCCCGCGAGACCTCCGACGCCACCGTGCTGATCGTCGCCCAGCGCGTCTCCACCATCCGCGACGCCGACCGGATCATCGTCCTCGACGAAGGCGCGGTCGTCGGCACCGGCACCCACCACGAACTGATGGCCGACAACCCGACGTACCGGGAGATCGTGCTCTCCCAGCTCACCGAGCAGGAGGCGGCGTGACCACCCCCGGCAAGCCCGACGCGGACACCAGGACCGCGGACACCGCGACAGCGGACACCAGGACCGCGGACACCGCGACAGCGGACCCCGAGGCCGCGGACACCAGAACCGCGGACCCCGAGACCACGGACACCACACAGCCCGACCCGGACACCAAGGCCGCGGACCCCGCCGACGAACTGCCCAGCGACTCGCAGGCCGCCGCCGCCCGCCGCGGCCCCGCCGGACCGGGCCGCTTCATGGGCGGCCAGGGCACCGAGAAGTCCATGGACTTCAAGGGCTCCGGCAAGCGGCTGCTCGCCCTGCTGCGCCCCGAACGCAACCTGATCTCCGGCGTGCTGGCCCTCGGCGTGCTCAGCATCGGCTGCGCCGTCACCGGCCCCAAGGTCCTCGGCAACGCCACCGACCTGATCTTCGCCGGCGTCGTCGGCGCCCGCTTCGAACCCGGCACCTCCAAGGCGCAGATCGTCGAGGGGCTGCGCGCCCACGGCGAGGGCGGCGTCGCCGGCCTGCTCTCCTCGGTGGACTTCACCCCCGGCCAGGGCATGGACTTCGGCGCCATCGGCACCGTCCTGCTCTGGGTGCTGGTCATCTACCTCGCCTCCGCCCTGTTCGGCATCGTCCAGGGCCGGCTGGCCACCACGGCGATCCAGCGGGCCGGCTACCGGCTGCGCCAAGACGTCGAGGCCAAAATCGCCCGACTGCCGCTCAGCTACTTCGACAAGCAGCCGCGCGGCGAGGTGCTCAGCCGGGTCACCAACGACATCGACAACATCAGCCAGTCCATGCAGCAGACCATGGGACAGGTCGTCAACTCGCTGCTCACCGTGGTCGGCGTGCTGGCCATGATGTTCTGGATCTCCCCGCTGCTGGCGACGATCGCCCTGGTCTCGGTGCCGCTGTCGGTGGCCGTCGCCGCCAAGGTCGGCAAGCGGGCGCAGCCCCAGTTCGTCCAGCAGTGGAAGTCCACCGGCCAACTCAACGCGCACATCGAGGAGATGTACACCGGCCACACCCTGGTCAAGGTGTTCGGCCGCCAGCGCGAGTCCGCCGAGACCTTCCGCGAGCACAACGAGGCGCTGTACACCTCCAGCTTCCGGGCGCAGTTCATCTCCGGGATCATCCAGCCCGCGATGATGCTGATCGGCAACCTGCAGTACGTGCTGGTCGCGGTCGTCGGCGGCCTGCGGGTGGCCAGCGGCGCGCTGTCCATCGGCGACGTGCAGGCGTTCATCCAGTACTCGCGGCAGTTCAGCCAGCCACTCACCCAGGTCGCCAGCATGGCCAACCTGGTGCAGTCCGGGGTCGCCTCCGCCGAGCGCGTCTTCGAGCTGCTGGACGCCCCCGAGCAGACCCCCGAACCGGCCGTGTCCGAGCGGCCCGACACCATCCACGGCCGGGTCGCCTTCCAGGACGTGTCCTTCCGCTACGACCCCGAGAAGCCGCTCATCGAGGACCTCTCGCTCAAGGTCGAACCCGGCCAGACCGTCGCCATCGTCGGCCCCACCGGCGCCGGCAAGACCACCCTGGTCAACCTCCTGATGCGGTTCTACGAGGTCAGCTCCGGACGCATCACCCTCGACGGGGTCGACGTCTCCGCGATGTCCCGCGAGGACCTGCGCTCCGGCATCGGCATGGTGCTCCAGGACACCTGGCTGTTCGGCGGCACCATCGCCGACAACATCGCCTACGGCGCCCAGGGAGCCACCCGCGAGCAGGTCGTCGAGGCCGCCAAGGCCGCCCACGTCGACCGCTTCGTGCGCACCCTGCCGGACGGCTACGACACCGTCATCGACGACGACGGCGCCGGGGTCAGCGCGGGCGAGAAGCAGCTGATCACCATCGCCCGGGCGTTCCTCGCCCAGCCGTCGATCCTCGTCCTGGACGAGGCGACCAGCTCCGTCGACACCCGCACCGAGGTGCTGATCCAGCGGGCCATGGCCCGGCTGCGCACCGGCCGCACCAGCTTCGTGATCGCGCACCGGCTCTCCACCATCCGGGACGCCGACGTGATCCTGGTGATGGAGAACGGCTCGATCGTCGAACAGGGCTCGCACGACGAGCTGATCGCCGCGCACGGCGCCTACGCGCGGCTGTACCAGGCGCAGTTCGCGGAGGCCGTGGCCGAGGTGGACTGACCGTCACACACCGCCGGTGCCGAGCCGGGGCGGGCCCGAACCGCCCCGGCTCCTCGTCCGCGGCGCGCTGCGGTGGGGGAAGCTGCGGTGGTCCGCTCCGGCGGGGAAGCTGCGGCGGCCCGCTCCGGCGGCCCGCTCCGGTGGAGAGCGCTCCGGTGGAGAGAACGAGGAGGGGCCCGGGCGGTTGTCCGCCCGGGCCCCTCTCACGCGCCTGTGGTTACTTCTTTTCCTTCGGCGCCTCGGCGTCGGTGGACAGCGCGGCGATGAAGGCCTCCTGCGGGACCTCCACGCGGCCGACCATCTTCATCCGCTTCTTGCCTTCCTTCTGCTTCTCCAGCAGCTTGCGCTTGCGCGAGATGTCACCGCCGTAGCACTTGGCGAGGACGTCCTTGCGGATCGCGCGGACCGTCTCACGGGCGATCACCCGGGAGCCGATGGCCGCCTGGATCGGCACCTCGAACTGCTGGCGCGGGATCAGCTTCTGCAGCTTGCCCGCCATCATCACGCCGTAGCCGTAGGCCTTGTCCTTGTGCACGATCGCGGAGAAGGCGTCCACCGCGTCGCCGTGCAGCAGGATGTCGACCTTCACCAGCTGGGCGGACTGCTCGCCGATGGGCTCGTAGTCGAGCGAGGCGTAGCCGCGGGTCTTGGACTTCAGCTGGTCGAAGAAGTCGAAGACGATCTCGGCGAGCGGCAGGGTGTAGCGCAGCTCGACCCGGTCCTCGGACAGGTAGTCCATGCCCTGGAGGTTGCCGCGGCGGGACTGGCAGAGCTCCATGATCGCGCCGACGAACTCGTTGGGCGCCAGGATCGTGCCGCGCACGACCGGCTCGTACACCTCGGCAAGCTTGCCGGTCGGGAACTCGCTCGGGTTGGTGACGATGTGCTCGGTGCCGTCCTCCATGACCACCCGGTAGACCACGTTCGGGGCGGTGGAGATCAGGTCGAGGTTGAACTCGCGCTCCAGGCGCTCCCGGATGATCTCCAGGTGCAGCAGGCCGAGGAAGCCGCAGCGGTAGCCGAAGCCGAGCGCGACCGAGGTCTCCGGCTCGTACACCAGCGCGGCGTCGTTCAGCCGCAGCTTGTCCAGGGCGTCGCGCAGCAGCGGGTAGTCCGAGCCGTCCAGCGGGTACAGGCCGGAGAACACCATCGGGCGCGGCTCCTTGTAGCCGCCCAGCGCCTCGGTCGCACCCTTGTGCATCGAGGTGATGGTGTCACCCACCTTGGACTGCCGGACGTCCTTCACGCCGGTGATGATGTAGCCCACCTCGCCGACGCCCAGGCCGTCGGCGACCTTCGGCTCGGGCGAGATGACGCCGATCTCCAGCAGCTCGTGGGTGGCGCCGGTGGACATCATCGCGATCCGCTCGCGCTTGGTGAGCTGCCCGTCCACGACACGCACGTAGGTGACCACGCCGCGGTAGGAGTCGTACACCGAGTCGAAGATCATCGCGCGGGCCGGGGCGTCCTTGACGCCGACCGGGGCCGGGATGGTGTTGACGATGTGGTCCAGCAGGTCCTCGACGCCGAGGCCGGTCTTGGCGCTGACCTGCAGCACGTCCGAGGGGTCGCAGCCGATGATGTGCGCGATCTCCGCCGCGTACTTCTCCGGCTGGGCGGCCGGCAGGTCGATCTTGTTCAGCACCGGGACGATCGTGAGGTCGTTCTCCAGCGCCAGGTACAGGTTGGCGAGGGTCTGCGCCTCGATGCCCTGGGCCGCGTCGACCACCAGGATGGTGCCCTCGCAGGCCGCGAGGGAGCGGGACACCTCGTACGTGAAGTCCACGTGGCCGGGGGTGTCGATCATGTTGAGGATGTGCGTCGTCCCGGCATTCGGACCGGTCTTCGGCGCCCACGGGAGGCGGACCGCCTGCGACTTGATGGTGATGCCGCGCTCGCGCTCGATGTCCATGCGGTCGAGGTACTGGGCGCGCATCTGCCGCGGGTCGACGACGCCGGTGATCTGCAGCATCCGGTCTGCGAGCGTCGACTTGCCGTGGTCGATGTGGGCGATGATGCAGAAGTTGCGGATCAGCGCCGGGTCGGTACGGCTGGGCTCTGGCACATTGCTGGGGGTCGCGGGCACCTTGGTCCGATTCTCCGTTGGTCCGGGGCCGGGGGTGTCCTGGTCATCGCTGACCGGTTTTCCCGGGGACCGGACAGTCTCGTCCGATCGAAATAGTTCCTCCCATCTTCCCACGACCACGGCGCGGACCGCCGTTCGGTCCGCCCGGACCTTCTCCGGGCCCGCGCCAGGCGGCAGGATGACACCCCGTGATCCTCGAAAGCGCCCTGCTCGACGTCCTGCCCGGCCAGGAGGACGAGTTCCTCGCCGCCTTCGCCGAGGCCCGGCCCCTGATCGCCGTCCAACAGGGCTTCCGCTCCCTGCACCTGCGGCGCTGCCTCGACGAAGGACGCGGCTCGCGATTCCTCCTCCAGGTGGAATGGGAGACGCTCGCGGACCACACCGAGGGCTTCCGCCGCTCAGCCGAGTACCGGCAGTGGCGGGAACTGCTGCACCGCTTCTACCGGCCGTTCCCGGAGGTCGAGCACTACGGGGAGCCGGTGCTCAGCGCGTAGCCGACCCAGTACTGCGCAGGCGACCCGCCGTGGGGCCGGGCTCCCGGTTTGGGGCGGGTGGCGGGCCCCTGGTAGCGTGGGCTGCTGCACCTGGCCCCGGCATGCCCTCTCAGCTGCCCGGCGGCCGCGCGGTGCAGCCCGTTCAATCCTTTTAGACAAGACTGAGGCTCCTTCGTGGCGAACATCAAGTCCCAGATCAAGCGCAACAAGACCAACGAGAAGGCGCGCCTGCGCAACAAGGCCGTCAAGTCCTCGCTGAAGACCGCCCTGCGCAAGGCCCGCGAGGCCGCTGCCGCCGGCGAGACCGAGAAGGCCACCGTGCTGGCCCGCGCCGCCTCCAAGGCGCTGGACAAGGCCGTGAGCAAGGGCGTCATCCACGCCAACCAGGCCGCCAACAAGAAGTCGGCCATCACCAAGCGCGTCAACACGGCCGCCCAGGCCTGACGCCCCGGGGGCCTCGGCCCCACCGCCTCGGGACGGACCCGGCCCTCTACCCGGACCCCTGAGGCGCGTGAGACTCGCACCGCACGCGGCCTGCGTTCGCCACGCGGGTGCGGTGTACGAAGCAGTACGACAGGCGCCGTAGTCGGCCTCTCTCCAGAGGCCCACTGCGGCGCCTGTCGCGTTCCGCGGCCCGACCGCTGTCGTCGGTCACGCGTGTCTGGGGCTCGGGGGTTCCGGGGCTCCGGGGCTCCGGCGGCGCTGCGGGCCGGCGCCTGGGGGACCGTCCGCTCGATGGGCACGTAGGCGGTGGCACGTAGGCGGTGGCAGGTGGGTCGGCAAGTAGCCGGGTAGCCGGGTCCGGCTCGTCCCGGGTTCGGTCCGGTGGCCGCGCCGCCGTCAGTACGCCGGGCGGGACCCGGCCCGGGCCGCCCGGGCGACGGCCACCACCGCGCGCTCCAGCGCGAAGGCCGGATCGTCCGAGCCGCCCTTGACGGCGGCGTCGGCCTGGGCGATCGCGGTCAGCGCGGTGGCCACCCCGTCGCCCGTCCAACCGCGCATCTGCTGGCGCACCCGATCGACCTTCCACGGCGGCATGCCCAACTCGCGGGCCAGGTCCGCCGGACGCATGTTCCGCCCGGTGGTCGCCAGCCGCCCGATGCTGCGCACGCCGGAGGCCAGTGCGTAGGTGATGCCGGTCGGCGGCTGGCCCACCGCCAGCGCCCAGCGCAGCCGCTCCAGCGCCTCCGCAGCCCGGCCGGTGACCGCCAGGTCGGCCACCTCGAAGCCCGTCGCCTCGGCCCGGCCGCTGTAGTAGCGGGCCACCACCGTCTCGTCGATCGCGCCCTCGACGTCCGAGGTCAGCTGGCTGCACGCGGCCGCCAGCTCGCGCAGGTCGCTGCCGAGCGAGTCCAGCAGGGCCTGGCAGGCCTCCGGTGTGGCCGAGCGGCCCAGCGTACGGAACTCGCCCCGGACGAAGGCCAGCCGCTCGCTCGCCTTGGTCAGCTTCGCGCACGCCACCTCGCGACCGCCCGCCTTGCGCCCGGCGTCCAGCAGGCCCTTGCCCTTGGCCCCGCCCGCGTGCGCCAGCACCATGATCACTTCTTCGGCCGGCGCCTCGATGTACGCCTTGACCTCCTTCACCGAGTCGGCGGAGAGGTCCTGCGCGGCCCGCACCACGATCACCTTGCGCTCGGCGAACAGCGACGGCGTGGTCAGCTCGGCCAGGCTGCCCGGCTGCAGGCTGCCGGGCGGCAGATCCCGCACGTCGGTGTCCGGGTCCGCCGCCTTCGCCGCCGCCACCACCTGGGCGACCGCGCGGTCCAGCAGCAGCTCCTCCTGGCCGACCGCGAGGGTCAGCGGGGCGAGCAGGTCGTCGGGTGCACTCTTCCTGGCCATCGCCTACCAGCATCCCACGGGGCGCGGACACTCCCGCCCGGGGCAACCCCCGCCCCCGGCCCCGCCCGGTCCCGCCCGGTCCCGCCTCTCCGGCCCGACCTGCCCGGCCCGACCCTGCCCGCCCGACCCGACCTGCCCGACCGCGCCGATCACCCGACCTGGAGAATGGTCCGGTGACCGAGAACCACACCACCGACCTGCCGGACGTCAACGACCCGCACGCCCGGCAACTGCTCGTCCTGCCCGACCGCGACGCCGCCGAGGACGCCTCCGAGGAGCTCAGCGCCGCCCACCCCGACCTCGGCGAGCTCGACCTCGTCCGGGACGCCCTGGCCGGCGAGGACGACGCCGAGGACGCCCAGTGGCTGGTCGTCGTCGAGCCCCCGGAGGAGGGCTGGACCCCGGCCCTCCTGCGCGCCCTCGACGCTCTCGCCGTCGAGCACGAGGGCTGGCGCGAGGAAGGCTGACCCGGCCGGCCCTGCCAAGGGCTCGCGTTCGACGGTCGAGCGCGACGCACCACCGCAGGTGCCCGTACTTCGGCGCGCTCCGGGTGGGGCCCGGAGCGCGCCGCAATCGTTCTCCGGGCCCCGCCCCGCCCCCCGCCCCCTCCCTCCTCCCCACCCCAACCCCTTTCCCTTCCCCACCTGATGGTTGGGAGGAGAGGAGGGCGGGGTCAGCCGGGCGGGGCTCGCGGGGTGTGCGAGCCCCGCCCGGTACGGGAGTCGGGCGCTCCGTCCGCAGCGTGCGAGCGGGGCTTGCGCGCCTCGTGCGCCGCCTGCGGGTGCACGGACACCCCGAGGACGGCCGGCGATCCGCCCGTCACCGCGATGTCGCCCACCCGATCGGTGCGCAGCACGCTCGCACCCAGCGCGCGCAGCCGGTCCACCGTCCGCACGGACGGATGCCCGTACGCGTTTCCCTCGCCGCACGAGATCAATGCCAGCCGGGGACGCAACGCACCGGTCAAAGCCCAGTCCTGATGCGCCGATCCATGGTGCGCCACCTTCAGGACGTCCACCCGCCCCAACCGGCCCAGCAGCGCCGACTGGGCAGGCGGTTCGAGGTCCCCGAGCAACGCCATCCGCAGTCCGCCCGCCACCGACACCAGCAGCGCGACGCTCGCGTTGTTCGCCCCCGGGGCCTCGACAGCCGCCCCGGCGTCGGGCCAGACCACCTCCCAGGACAACCCCGGGCCCGCCGAGCGCCGTTCACCGCGCCCCGCGCGCAGCAGCGGGACTCCGGCACCGACCGCCCAGCCCGCCACCCGGGCCGCCTCACCCGGTGGATCGTCCAGGGTCGTGCCCTCGATCGCTCCGACCCGGCGGCCCCGGACCACCCCCGGCACACCCTCGACGTGATCGGCGTGGAAGTGCGTCACCACCAACAGCGGCACTTCCGTGACACCCAGATCCCGCAGGCACCTGTCGGCGGCGTTCGGATCCGGCCCCGCATCGACCACCACCGCGCTGTCCGGTGCACCGGCCGCGAGCACCAGCATGTCCCCTTGGCCCACGTCGCACATCACCATCCGCCACCCCGGCGGCGGCCAGCCGGTCGCGATCCGGGTGAGCTGCGGTGGCCGCAGCAGCACGGCCAGCAGGACCACGAGCAGCACCCCCGTCACCAGCACCCGTACCCACCGCCGCCGGGCGCGGACGGGCTTGCCGGACGGCGCTCGCCGTGGCAGCAGGAGCGGCATCACCCAACAGGCCGCCAGGGTGGTCAGCGCGACCGTCGCCGTCCCGAACCACCCGCCCGGCCAGGAGAGTTGGCCGCCCGGAAGTTCGGCGCCGCGCCGCGCCACCAGGGCGAGCCAGCCGACCGGCACTCCGGCCGGCTCCGCGAGCAGGCGGGCCAGGTCCGGGAGGAGCGGCTGCAGCACGAGCACCCCGAAGCCGAGCAGGGTCGCCGGGGCCACCGCCAGTTCGGCCAGCAGGTTGCACGGGATCGCGACCAGGCTGACGTGCCCGGACAGCACCACCGTCACCGGCGCGCACAGGGCCTGGGCGGCGGCCGTCGCCGCCAGGGCACCCGCCAGGTGGTGCGGCCAGCGCCGGGACCGCAGCGCCTCGGCCCAGTGCGGCCCGAGGACGAGCAGCCCGGCCGTGGCGAGCACCGAGAGCAGGAATCCGAAGGAACGCGCCAGGAACGGGTCGAGCAGGACGAGCACCAGGACCGCCCCGGCGAGCGCGGGCACCGCCTGCCGGGGCCGGCCGGTGGCCAGCGCGAGCATGCCGATCAGCCCCGTCCCGGCCGCGCGCAGCACGCTGGGCTCCGGCCGGCAGACGGCGACGAAGGCCAGCGTCAGCGCCGTCCCGAGCAGCGCGCTGGTGTGCAGCGAGAGCCCCAGCAGCGCGGCCAGCCCGCGCCGTTCCGGGGTGCCGGCCTGCCCCGGGGCGCCCAGCAGCGCGCCGAGGACGATCGCCAGGTTGGCCCCGCTCACCGCCACCAGGTGCACCAGGTCGGTGGCCCGGAAGGCGTCCTCAAGGTCGTCGGGCAGTCGCGAGGTGTCCCCCACGACCAGGCCCGGGAGCAGTCCGCGCGCGTCCGGCGGGAGCCCGTCGCTGGCCGTGCGCAGACCGGCACGCAGCCGCCCGGCGATCCGCTGCGGCAGGTTCGGCGGCGCGAGGCGGCGGGGCGGGCCGTGGACGACCAGCAGCGCCGCGCACTCGGTGTCGTAGCCGTCTCCCGCGGGCCGCACCTCGGCCTCCACCACCAGCCGCTCCGACGGGAGCAGCCCCTGCCAGGGCCCGGATTCCGCGCCCCGGACCATGACGGTCACCGGGGTTCGCGTCCGGGTACTGCGCCCGTCCGGCAGGAGCGTGACCCGGTCGGCCACCGCGTCGACGGTGAGGAGGGTCTGCCCGCCAGTGGTGCCGCCCCGGGCCGCGTGGGACTTCGGGTCCCCCGCGACGGTCAGCTCCGCCTCCACCACCCGAGCGGGCTCGCCCGGGGATCGCGGCGGGGCGTGCTCGGCCGCTCGGACGAGCTCCGGCAGCGGCCCCCGGTGCAGATCGGCGGTGTGCAGCGGGGTGGCCACCGCGGCGGCGGCTCCGGTGAGCAGGACGGCGGCCAAGGTCACCGCCGCTGCGCGTCGGCGTGGGAGCGCGGGCCTGACGAGCAGCAGGACGGCCGCCAGTGCGGCGGCACCCGCCAGGCCGAAGGCGAGGACGTCGTACCCCGGCTCCAGGCCGAGGAGCGCGGCCGTCACCACCCAGGCCGAGACGGCGGGAAGCAGCAGCCGGAAGTCGGCACCGGTGGAGCGGTTCGGCAGGTTCGGTTCGATGGTGGCGGGCACGGCGGTACCTCCCTTCGGCGGGTGGCGGCGACGGACGAACGACGACGACGACGAGCAACGACGGCCGACGACGGACGGACGGGAGAACAGGCGGGCAAGGGGACGGACGGGGAGGTCAGAGGGTCAGCAGCGGACGGAGTTCCGCGAACGTGCGCGCCCCGATGCCGCTGACCTGCCGGAGCTGGTCGAGCGTGCGGAACGAGCCGTGCGACGTGCGGTAGGCGAGGATGCGCTGGGCGAGGGTCGGGCCGACGCCGGGGAGGGTGTCCAGCTGTTCGAGGCCGGCGCGGTTGAGGCTGACGGGCGGTCTGGGCGTGCCGGCCGCCGGCGGTCCGTTGCTGGCCCCGGCGCCCGGGGCGGAGGCCTGAGCCGGCTCGCCGACCAGGATCTGTTCACCGTCCGTCAGGACCCGGGCCAGGTTGAGGCTTCGGGTGTCCGTCTCCGGCAGCGGACCGCCCGCCGCCCGTAGGGCGTCGGCCACCCGCGAGCCGCCGGGCAGGGTGTGCAGGCCGGCGAGGTGAACCCGCCCGCCGATGTCGACCACGACGACCGCCCCGCCCCCGGGGCCGACGGGATCGGCCGCCGAGACCGCGGCCGGGCCCGGGCCCAAGGCCGGAGTCGACACGGACGCGGATGCCGCCCCCTCTGCCCCCTCCGCCCCCGGTGAGACTGGTGAGACCGGGGCGGACGCCAACGCCGGCACGGCCACCGCCTGCGGTCTGGCCAGCCAGAAGTGCTGCACGGCGTAGCCGACCGCGAACAGCAGCAGGACGGCCAACCCGGCCACCGCCCGCCGGTCGAGTGCCATCGCCGAGCCGAATCGAAGGCCCGACCCGGCCCCCGGCCCCGGCGGATCCGCGTCACCGCCCGCCCTGACCGGCTCCAACGGCACAGGTGGCACAGGCGGCGCAGGCCCCGCCGACGGAGGCCGCTCCCCCGCCCCGACCGGAACCGCGCCCGAAGGCGGACCGGTCGACGCGAGCGCGCCCATCGCGGCACCGGAGCCCACCGGCCCGCCCGCCCCGGCACCGACCCCGGCACCGGCCTCTGCTCCCGCCCCATCGCCCACGACGGCGCCGCCGCCGGTCGGCAGCAGCGCCGCCATCCGCAGCCGGACGGTCTCGTTGATCTCGTGGCGCTTCGCCGCGCCCAGGCCCATGGTCGTCATGCCGAGGACGGTAGGAGTCCTCGGCAGAGTGCGCAGAAATTACCGAACCCCTGTGGATAACTCAGGGGTTGTGGACAAAACAGATCACTCACACGAGTGATCAGCGCCGCGAGGAGTTGACCAGAGCCCGCGACGCGGCACGCCCGGCCCGCTCAGCGCGGCGCGACGACCACCGCGAGCAGCCCCGGCCCGACGTGCGCGCCGATCACCGCCCCCACCTCGCCCACGTACAGCTCCCGCAGCCCCGGCACCCGGGCCCGCAGCCGCTCCGCGAGCGGCTCGGCCCGTTCCTCGGCCGCCAGGTGGTGCACGGTGATGTCGACCTCCCCGCCCCCCGACCGCTCGACCGCGATCTCCTCCAAGCGCGCGATCGCCCGCGACGCGGTGCGCACCTTCTCCAGCGGTTCGATCCGCCCCCCGTCCAGGTGCAGCAGCGGCTTGACCGCAAGCGCCGACCCGAGCAGCGCCCGCGCCGCCCCGATCCGGCCGCCCCTGCGCAGGTGTTCCAGGGTGTCGACGTAGAAGAACCCGCTGGTCACGGCCGCCCGCCGGGTGGCGGCCTCGGCCGCCTCCGCCAGGTCCCGCCCGGCCGCGATCGCCTCGGCCGCCGCCAGCACCGCGTATCCGAGGGCCATGCCGACCAGTCGGCTGTCCACCACCCGCACGGGTACCGGCGCCTCGGCGGCCGCCAGCCGGGCGGCCTCCACCGTGCCGGACAGCTCGCCGGAGATGTGCACCGAGACGATGCCCTTCGCCCCGGCCTCGGCGGCGGCCCGATAGGCGGCGGCGAAGGCCTCGGGGTTCGGTCGGGAGGTCGTCACCCGCTGCTTGTCGCGCAGCGCCTCGGCGACGTCCTTGGGGGAGATCTCGACGCCTTCGCACAGGACCGCGTCACCGACCGCGACGCTCAGCGGGACCACCGTGATCCCGTACCGGTCGAGGGTCTCCTGCGGCAGGTAGGCCGTGGAGTCGGTGACAAGTGCGAGGTCAGAGGGCATGAGGCGGAGATTACTCCCCGTTCGTCCGGGAGGACAGCGCCCGGGTGCGAGCCCCGAAAGGCCCCGAGGGCGCCGCCGGAGCAAGCACGCAGCACCCGCCGAAGCACGGCCGCAGCACCCGGCGCGGGGTGCTCAGCTCAGGCTCGGCTCGGCTCGGCTCGGCTCAGCCTGCCGTGGGCCCCGCCGACGGCTTCCGCAGCCGCTGGGCCAGCTTGGCCAGCGGATCGACGAGTCCGAGGAGCTCCTCGGCGCTCGGACGGCTCTTCCCGTCCGTCAGCCCGGCCCGCGCAGCACCCCCGGAGGCCGCCCCCGAGCCAGAACCCGAGCCCGCCCCCGAACCCGAGGACGCGGACGACGCGGAGGAAGCAGCGGAGCCGGAGCCAGAGGCGGACGCGGACGACGACTCCCCCGAGGTGTCCCAGTGCCGCAGCGCCCCCGCCTCGCTCTCGCACTCCTGGCTGAGCCGGCTCAGCTCGTCGTCCGCGAACCGGTGCATCCGGTCCTGCGCGGCCCAGCGCATGGTCTCCGCGGAGTGGGTGATCCGTTCGGCGCGCTCGCGCAGCTCCGGCAGCTTGGCCGCGATCCGCGCGGTGTCCGGCTCCCGCTCCAGCATCCGCAGTTCGCCGTCGAGCTCGGCGGCGTGTGCGTCGAGCCTGCCGAGCAGGGCGAGGGACTCGCCGAGCTGGCCGTCCTGGGGGAGGCCGCTCTCCAGCACCTGCCGGGTGCCGTCGAGCGAGGTGCGCAGACCGAGCCGGACGGCGGCGATCTGGCCGGGCGGTCCGACCTTGGTGAAGGTCTTCGCCTTGAGGGTGGCGTTCTCCACGGCGCGCCGGGCGTTGGCCTCGTGCCGCCCGATCTTCGTGGCGACGGCCTTCGCCGCCTTGACCGTGCCGACCACGGCCAGGACGAACGCCGCGATCCCGAAGAGCAGGACCAGGCCGATCATCACGCCGAACGCGTCCATCGCGAGCCACCTTCCGCCACCGTTTCGGCCCCCACCGGACCCAACGCGGGCCGTACTGCCGAGGGTTCCACGGTAGCCGCCGGATCGGGCCCGGGGCGGACGGAACGGGCCCGGGCGGCGGAGATCAGGGACAGATCGGGGATCTCCCCGAGGGTTCGAGGGTCCTCCCAGGGCCCCGGGCACGAGCGAGGGCGGGCGTCCCGAAGGACACCCGCCCCAGCAGCCTCGGCCGGCCGACTACCAGCCGACCGACATCAGCCGCGCGACCTCAACCGCAGCCGGCCGACCTGAGCCTCAGCCTCAACTGACCGACCTCAGCCTCAGCCTCTCAGCCTCAGCCCGTGACGATGTTCACCAGCTTCGGCGCCCGCGCGATCACCTTGCGCACCGGCGCCTCGCCGATCGCCGCGACTACGGCCGGGTCGGCCAGCGCCAGCGTCTCCAGCTCGGCGTCCGAGATCGTCGGCGCGACCTCCAGCCGGGCCTTCACCTTGCCCTTGAGCTGCACCACGCAGGTCACCGTCTCGTCCACCACGTACGCCGGGTCGGCGACCGGGTAGTCGGTGTGCGCCAGCGACTCGTCGTGGCCCAGCCGGCGCCACAGCTCCTCGGCGATGTGCGGGGCCAGCGGCGCGACGATCAGGACCAGCTGCTCGGCCACGGCGCGCGGCGTGGAGCCGCGCTTGACCAGGTAGTTGTTCAGCTCGATCGCCTTGGCGACGGCCGTGTTGAACCGCAGCCCGGCCATGTCGCCGCGGATGCCGTCGATCGCCTTGTGCAGGGCACGCAGCGTCGCCTCGTCCGGCTCCTCCTCGGTGACGACCAGGTCGCCGGTGGCCTCCGAGACGACGTTGCGCCACAGCCGCTGCAGGAAGCGGTACGAGCCGACGACGGCGCGGGTGTCCCAGGGGCGGGAGACGTCCAGCGGGCCCATGGACATCTCGTACAGGCGCAGCGTGTCGGCGCCGTACTCGTCGGCGATCTCGTCGGGCGCGACGGCGTTCTTCAGGGACTTGCCCATCTTGCCGGCCTCGCGCTTGACGGCCTCGCCCTGCCAGAAGTACTGGCCGTCGCGCTCCTCGACCTCGGCGGCGGGCACCGGGAAGCCGCGCTCGTCGCGGTAGACGTCGGCGGTGATCATGCCCTGGTTGAACAGCTTGTGGAACGGCTCGACGGACGAGACGTGGCCCAGGTCGTGCAGCACCTTGTGCCAGAAGCGCGCGTACAGCAGGTGCAGCACGGCGTGCTCGGCACCGCCGACGTACAGGTCGGCGCCGCCGGCCGGCTTGGTGGCCGTGGGGCCCAGCCAGTACTTCTCGTTGGCCGGGTCGACGACCGCCGAGGAGTTCGACGGATCGACGTAGCGCAGCTCGTACCAGCACGAACCCGCCCAGTTGGGCATGGTGTTGGTCTCGCGCCGGTAGGTGCGGACGCCGTCGCCCAGGTCCAGTTCGACGTTGACCCAGGCCTCGTTGCGCGACAGCGGGGTCTTGGGCGAGGAGGTGGCGTCGTACGGGTCGTAGGTGTGCGGCGAGTAGTCCTCGACCTCGGGGACCTCGACCGGCAGCATCGACTCGGGCAGCGCGTGCATGACGCCGTCCTCGTCGTAGACGATCGGGAAGGGCTCGCCCCAGTACCGCTGGCGGCTGAACAGCCAGTCCCGCAGGCGGTAGTTGACGGTGCCCTCGCCGATGCCGCGCTCGGCCAGCCAGGCGGTGACGGCGGCCTTGGCGTCGACGACGCCCAGCCCGTCCAGCGTCAGCCCGTCCCGGGAGGAGTTGACGATGACGGAGTCGTAGGTGTCGAAGGCGTCGTCCCAGGCGGCCGGGTCCTCGCCGCGCCCGTCGGCGGGCTGGACGACGCAGCGCATCGGCAGCGCGAAGGCGCGGGCGAAGGCGAAGTCGCGGTGGTCGTGGGCGGGGACGGCCATGATGGCGCCGGTGCCGTAGCCCATCAGCACGTAGTCGGCGATGAACACCGGGACGGACGCGCCGCTGACCGGGTTCACGGCGTAGGCGCCGGTGAAGACGCCGGTCTTGACCTTGGCCTCGACCTGCCGCTCGACGTCCGACTTGGCGGCGGCGGTGGCGCGGTAGGCGGCGACGGCCTCGGCGGGGGTGGCGGCGCCGCCGGTCCACTCGGCGGGCACGTCCGCGGGCCAGGCGGCCGGGACGATCGAGTCGACCAGGCCGTGCTCGGGGGCCAGCACCATGTAGGTGGCGCCGAACAGGGTGTCGGGCCGGGTGGTGAAGACGGTGATCTTCTCACCGGAGTCGACGGCGAAGTCGACCCGGGCGCCCTCGGAGCGCCCGATCCAGTTGCGCTGCTGGAGCTTGATGGCCTCGGGCCAGTCCAGCAGGTCCAGGTCGGAGATCAGACGGTCGGAGTACGCGGTGATGCGCATCATCCACTGGCGCAGGTTGGACTTGAACACCGGGAAGTTGCCGCGCTCGGAGCGGCCGTCCGCGGTGACCTCCTCGTTGGCCAGGACGGTGCCCAGGCCGGGGCACCAGTTGACCGGCACCTCCTTGGAGTACGCCAGCCGGTACTCGCCCAGCAGTTCGTCGCGCTCGGCGGCGGAGAGGTCGGCCCACGGGCGCCCGTCCGGGGTCGGCTTCGCGCCGGACTCGAACCGGGCGATCAGCTCGGCGATCGGCCGGGCCCGGCCGGCCTGCTCGTCGTACCAGGAGTTGAAGATCTGCAGGAAGATCCACTGGGTCCAGCGGTAGTACTCCGGGTCGATCGTGGAGATCGAGCGGCGCGGGTCGTGGCCCAGGCCCAGCCGGCGCAGCTGCTGGCGCATGTTGGCGATGTTGGCCTCGGTGGAGACCCGCGGGTGGGTGCCGGTCTGCACCGCGTACTGCTCGGCGGGCAGGCCGAACGCGTCGTAGCCCAGCGTGTGCAGCACGTTGTGGCCGGTCATCCGCTGGTAGCGGGCGTAGACGTCGGTGGCGATGTAGCCCAGCGGGTGGCCGACGTGCAGGCCCGCGCCCGAGGGGTACGGGAACATGTCCATGATGAAGCTGTGCGGCTTCGCGGCGACGTCTCCGGCCGCCGGGTCGGCCAGCGCACCGGCGGGGTTGGGGGCGTTGAAGGTGCCCTCCTTCTCCCAGAGGTCCTGCCAGCGGGACTCGATCTCCGCCGCCAGCGCGGCGCTGTACCGGAACGGCTCGGTCGCGGTCTCGGCCGTGCCGGACGCAGGGGTCGTCTCGCTCATGGTCCTTCAAGCTCCATCGATGTCAGTTGGCGAACCGCGGACACGGCCGGCCCGTGAACGGGGGCGGAAAACAAAAAATCCCCTCGCAGGAGGGGACGCCACGCCGACTCCGGCACCGCCCGAGGGCGTAACCGGTCCTGGTCAGCGCGGCCGGCTAAGGAGCAGGCGCACGGTTCGCATGGGCTCAGGGTACCGCAAGCAGATCAGCGCGCTCCCGGGTATCCACCGGGGCCCGACGGCCCCGGGCCCGCCCCCGCACGGACCTCACCGCCGACCCGGGAAGCCCCCCACCACACGCAGCCCCCGCCCCGCCGACGCCGCCCCCGCCCCCGCCCCCGCCCCACCACACACAGACCTCACCGCCCCGCCGACGCCGACGCCGCCCGCGTCGCCGCGTCGAAGTCGCGCAGCGCCCGCGCCAGCCGCTCGGACTGCATGCCCGCCGCGAGCGCCCGGGCGAGCGACGCGGTGCGGGCGGCCTCCCGCTGGTCGCCGAGGCGCCGGTGGGTCTCGGCGAGGCGGACCATCAGCAGCGCCTTGGACCGCCCGCGGCCGGCCCCCAGCCCGGCGACGGCCTCGGCGAGCAGCGCCTTGGCCATCCGGTGCTGGCCGAGTGCCAGCCGCCCCTCCCCCACCATCCCGGCGAGTTCGGCGCGGGCCGCCTCCGTGCCGGGCACGCCGTCGAGTTCGGCGAAGGCCCGGGCGGCGGCGGCCTCGGCCTGCTCGGCCTCGCCCCGGCGGCCGTGCGCGCGGGCGATCCGGCCGAGTTGCCGGGCCCGGCCGACGGGGCTCAGTACGGAGCCGTGCCGGGCCAGGGCGGTGTTGAGCGCGGCGACGGCATCCAGGCCGCGCCCTCCGGTGCCCTGGGTGGCGAGCACCACCAGGCCGCCGAGCACGGCGACGCCGAGCCGGACGTCGCCGCTGACGTGGGCGGCCCGCAGGGCGGCGACGAAGGCGCGCTGGGCGGCCGCGTCGTGGCCGAGGTCGTACGCGGCCCAGCCGGCCAGCCGGGCGAGCCTGCTGGCCGTGCCGTACAGCTCGCGGCCGACCCGTTCGTCGTAGGCGCCGAGTTCCAGCAGCTTGGCCAGCATGGCGAGTTCGGCCCGGGTGGGGCCGAGGACGAGTCCGCCGCCGCAGGAGCGTTCGAGCCGCTGCTTGCTGCGGTAGGACAGGCCGAGGTCGCCGACGAGGCCGGGGTCGATGCGCAGCGCCCCTTCGCCGCCCCCGACGGGCGGGGGCGGGGAGGCGAGCCGTTCGGCGGCCTGGTCGAGGTCGGCGCCGCGGAAGAGGTCGGTGAGGCGGACGGGCCCGGCGTCGGTGGCGGCCTCGCGCAGCGCAGTCTGGGCGGTGTCGGCGGTCCACGGGTCGGTGAGCAGCCGGGGCGAGAGGATCTTGGCGCCGCGGTGGCCGCCCATCCGGCCCCAGAGCTGCTCGTAGGTGACGGCGATGCCGAGGGTGCGGCTGAGCACTTCGCAGACGGTCTGGTCGTGCGGGCTGCGCGGCACCATGCCGCGGTCGCGCCACTTGTAGGGGGCGGTGGAGCTGATGGCCAGGCCTGGCGGCAGGGCGAGGCTCACCTCGCGGGCGAGCCGTTCCGGACTCCAGCCGAGCTGGTGCAGTATCCGGGCCAGTTCCTCGTTCCGCCTTCGCTCCAGATCGGCCATGGAACGACGGTAGCGGTCTTTCCGGCCCTTCCGCCGGTGGCATGCGCAGAACGCCGAAGGGCCGCCCCCCATTTCGGGAGGCGGCCCTCGACTGCTGTGGAGCTACGGGGAATTGAACCCCGGACCTCTTGCATGCCATGCAAGCGCTCTACCAACTGAGCTACAGCCCCTTGACCTGCGATGTCACCGGAGGCTTTCGGCCGTTTCCGTCCGGTTTCCCTCGGCGACATCGCCTACTTTACACGGTCCCGGGGGTGCTCCACGAATCCGTTCCCGGGGGGCCCGCGTTCCCGCTCCCTCAGGCCCCCGCTCCCCCTCCCCGGAGCCCGCGCCCCCCACCCCGAGACCCGCACTCCCGCCCCCGGGGCCCGCGCCCACCCCGGAGGCGCCCCGGTGACTTGAACTGGCAGACCCACAAAGGCGGCCCGGCAACGCGAGAGGCCGCCACCCGATGGGTGACGGCCTCTCAACTACTGTGGAGCTACGGGGAATTGAACCCCGGACCTCTTGCATGCCATGCAAGCGCTCTACCAACTGAGCTACAGCCCCGCGACACGGGCGCTCCTGATCGAACAGGATCGCTGGTGCGGAGTGGAGCTATGGGGAATTGAACCCCAGACCTCTTGCATGCCATGCAAGCGCTCTACCAACTGAGCTATAGCCCCGCAGTCGTCGGATCTCCCGCTTCCCTTCCGGGCCGCGTTCCTTCCCTGCGAACGAGGAAAACTCTAGCTGGTCAGGCCCGGAACTGCGAAATCCGCCCCTGCGAAGCCCCTGCACGCCCCTGGCGAGCCCCCGGCAAGCCCCTGCATGCCCGCAACCCCGCCCGCACCCCACCCCACCCCGCGACGCGCCCGTCGCTCAGGCGTCATCGCTCAGGCGTCATCGCTCAGGTGTCGTCGCCGATGACCGGCTGCGGGAGCGTGCCCGCGTTGTGCTCCAGCAGGCGCCAGCCGCGCGCCCCCTGCCCGAGCACCGACCAGCAGCAGTTGGACAGCCCGCCGAAGCACTCCCACTGGACCGGGTCCAGGTCCAGCATCCGCCCGAGCATGGTGCGGATGGTGCCGCCGTGGCTGACCACCACCAGCGTCCCGTCCTCCGGCAGCTTGTCGACGGCCTCCAGCACGACCGGCACCGAGCGGTCGGCGACCTCGGTGGCCAGTTCGCCGCCGCCGCGCCGCACCGGCTCGCCGGCCGCCCAGGCCGCGTACTCCTCCGGGAAGCGGTCGCGGATCTCGGCGTTGGTCAGGCCCTGCCAGGAGCCCGCGTAGGTCTCCCGCAGGCCCTCGTGGTGCTGCACGTCGAGGCCGGTGACCTCGGCCAGTTCCTCGGCCGTGCGCTTGGCCCGGGTGAGGTCGGAGGAGATCAGCAGGTCGGGGCGCAGGCCGGAGAGCAGCCGGGCCGCCCGCTGGGCCTGGAGGACGCCCTGGTCGGTCAGTTCGATGTCCGTGGTGCCCTGGAAGCGGGACTCCAGGTTCCACGAGGTCTGGCCGTGGCGCCAGAAGACGACGCGCGGCCCCCGCCCGTCCCGGCTCAGTGCAGGTCCTCGGGCTTGCCGAAGTCGTCGGCCGGGGCGACGACGTTGCCGGCCTCGTCGGTGTGGGCGTCGGGCCGGTTGCGCGTGGCCAGGGCGTCCTCGGGCAGCGGCAGCTCGGGGCAGTCCTTCCAGAGGCGGTCCAGCGAGTAGAAGGAGCGCTCCTCGGAGTGCTGGACGTGCACGACGATGTCCAGGTAGTCGAGCAGGATCCAGCGGCCGTCGCGCTCGCCCTCGCGGCGCACCGGCTTGATGTCCAGCTGCTCGCGCAGCTGGTCCTCGATCTCCTCGGCGATCGACCGGACCTGGCGGTCGTTGTTGGCGGAGGCGATCAGGAAGGCGTCGGTGATCGACAGCACCTCGCTGACGTCGAAGGCGATGATGTTGTGCGCGAGCTTGTCGGCCGCCGCCTGCGCGGCGACGGTGATGAGCTGCTGGCTGTGGTCGGTGACGGTCACGGTGTTCTTCCGGCTCGGCGGCTTGGGGGGCGACCCCTGGCTCCTGGCCGGGGGTCGCCTTCCAGGATCTCACGCCGCCCGGGCGGCCCCGGAACGCTTTTCCGGGGCCGCCCGGGCCGGAGGCCGCGGCCTACTGGCTCTTCGGCGGCTGGTAGTCCTTGCCGAGCACGACCACCAGGTCCGCGTTCTGGGCGTCGCCGACCTTCTTCACCGCCGTGTCCGGCAGTCCGAGGCTGATCGCCAGCGACTTCGCCGCGGCCTGCCGGGCGTCGTCGGTGTAGCGGATCTCACTGGCGGCCTGCGCGGCGGTCTTGGAGCCGGGCAGGAAGGTCAGGCCGGAGTTCACGATCTGGACCTGTGCGGCGGCCGCCGCCTGGTCGTTGCCGGTGGCGTCCTGGAGCGAGACCCGGGCGGGGGCGTCGGCGGAGGCCGCGGACTTCACGGTGCCGCCGAGCACGTCCTTGACCTGCTTGCCGGCGGTGGCCTCGTCCAGGCCGCCGTCCGGTTTGACGGTCAGCGCGGTGGTGCCGAGGTGGCCGTCCTTCGCCTGCTGGGCGAGCTGGGCGAGCACACCGGCGAGGGCGTCCTCGGGCAGCGAGGGGTCGAGCACCGCGTTCATCCGGTGCACGTCGTCCTTGGCGTCCTTGAACTCGGTGGGCATGGTGCGCACCACCGCGTCCATCACCTGTCCGAACCGGGCCAGTTGGGCGTCCCGGTTCTCGCCGGTCGCCTGGAGGGTGGCGTACGCGACCGCGGCCTTCCCGTTCAGCAGGGTGTTCTTGCCGGCCGCGGACAGCAGCTTGCCGTCCGGCTTGCCGCCCTCGTGGGTCTCGGCGTTGGTGTCCACCCGGACGCCGCCGAGCTGGGAGACCAGCATCTCCAGGTAGGGGGTGTCCAGCCGCCAGGTGCCCGCGACCGGGGCGCCGAGCACGGTGGACAGGCCGTCGCGGGTCGCGGAGGCGCCGATGCTGTCCATGGCCTGGCCGACGGTGGTGACCGGCGGGTCGCCGGGGCCGGGCAGCCGCAGGGTGTCGGGCAGCAGGAGCACGGTGCCCTTCTTCCCGGTGGAGTCGTTGACCAGCAGCGCACTGGAGACCTTGCCCTGGAGGTCGCGCAGGTGGACCACGCTGACCTGGCGCGGACCGGCCGCGCTCGCCGCGGTCTGCTTGTCGCCGGTGAACCAGAGGTAGCCGCCGGTGCCGGCCGCCGCGAGCGCCACCACCACGCCGAGGCCGATCAGCCGGTTGCGCAGCCGGCGGCGGCGCTCGGCGCGCACCTCGCTGCGGGACTCGGCGAACTTCAGCCAGTCGATGACGTCCTCGGACTCCTCCCCCTCCTCGTCGACGAAGGTGAACTCGTCCGTGGGGTAGTCGTCCTTGGCGGCCTTGCCACCAGGCTTGCCGCCCGCCTTGCCGGCCCGGGCCCCGCCGACCAGTTCGGACGGCGGCTCGGGCTTGGCGCCCGCCGCCTCGGCGGCGGGCCGGGGCACGCGCGGGCGCGGCGGCGCGGGGGCGACGGGGGCGCCGGGCGCGGACGCGACGGGCGCAGGCGCGACGACGGCCTCGGGCTCGACCGCCGCCGGCGCACCCGCCGCCGGGTAGGCCTGCTGCTGGTAGCCGCCCCCGGCCTCCGGCCCGGGCGACCCCCATGCGCCGTACGCCGGGTCCTGGTAGCCGTAGCCCCCCTGCTGCTGGTACGCCTGCACGGGCTGCCCAGGCTGCACGGGCTGCCCGTACTGGTCGTACTGCTGCTGGTCGTACTGCTGCTGCAGGGGCTGCTGGTACGCCTGGTACGGCTGCTGCTCCTGGTAGCCGCCGTACGGGTCCCCCGTGTACACCGGCTGCCCGTACTGGTCGTACTGCTGCTGGTCGTACTGCTGCTGCTCCGGGACCTGTTCGGGCTGCTGCTGGTAGCCCCCCTGGTACTGCTGGTACTGCCCGGTCGACCAGTCCTCCGGCTGCTGCTGGTGCTGGTGCTGCCGGCCTCCGCCGCTTCGCTCGGTCACGCCCGCTCCTGGTCAGGTCCGGTGCGGCGCGTAGAGCGCCCGCTTGTCGATGTAGCGGACCACGCCGTCCGGGACGAGGTACCAGACCGGTTCGCCCTTGGCGACCCGGTTGCGGCAGTCCGTGGAGGAGATGGCCAGCGCGGGGACCTCGACCAGGGAGACCCCGCCCACCGGGAGTCCGGCGTCCGACAGGGTGTGTCCCGGGCGGGTGCACCCGATGAAGTGCGCGAGCGAGAAGAGCTCGTCGGAGTCGCGCCAGGACAGGATCTGGGCGAGCGCGTCGGCGCCGGTGATGAAGAAGAGGTCGGCGTCCGGGTGCTGGGAGTGCAGGTCGCGCAGGGTGTCGACGGTGTACGTCGGGCCCTCGCGGTCGATGTCGATCCGGCTGACCGAGAACTGCGGGTTCTCGGCGGTGGCGATGACCGTCATCAGGTAGCGGTCCTCGGCCGGGGTGACGTGGCGGTCGCTCTTCTGCCACGGCTGCCCGGTCGGCACGAAGATCACCTCGTCCAGGTGGAACGCGCTCGCCACCTCGCTGGCGGCGACCAGGTGGCCGTGGTGGATCGGGTCGAAGGTGCCGCCCATCACCCCGAGGCGCTTCTTCACCGGTTCCGGTCCGCCGGGATTCCCGGCCTGCTCTCCCATGCCGCCACACCTTACGCGACGCCCGTTACGGTGCGGGAACGCCCGGGTGGGGGTTGTCCGAAGACGCGTGAGGGAGCGGCCGGCCGGTACGCCGGACGCTCCCCGAGCGGCCCCGGGAGGCGGCTCAGCGGTCCCGGTTGAAGCGGGTGGTCACGAAGAGCAGGAGCGCCAGGATGAACAGTGCGGCGCCACCCGTCAGGTACGGGTTCAGGCTCTCGTGGTTGCCCCCCTCGCTCTCGGCGAGCAGGTTCAGGACGGGGAGTGCGGCGGCAGTGTTCATGGTCGGCGGGACCTTCTCGGCTCGGGTGAACGGACCAGGGGTTCTTCCGGGCCGGTGAAGGCCCACCTGTCATCGTACGGGGGCTTACCCGGCAACCGCTCGGCGGCCCACCGCCGCTGACCGGGCGTGAGCCCGAACCGGGGCGGCGGTGCTCAGTTGCCGCGGAAGGCCCGCGCCATGATCCAGACCAGCAGGCCGACGCCGACGAACGACGCCACCACGATGATCCGCAGGAACAGGCCCGGGCCGGCCTCGTTGGAGATGGGTGCGGCCAGGCTGACAAGCGCGTCGGTGGACATCTGCGGGGCTCCTCGAACTGCTCGGTACCGCGGCCGGATCCGGTCTCGGTTCTCCAGGACATTCAGGGTAGACCGGCCTCACACCCGCGCCGCCCACCGGCCCCTGCGGCGTGGCCCGGCCCGCGCGTACGCTGCCCGCGGGGACGAGTACGCAACCGCGGACGTTGCAAGGACAGTCGTTGCAGGCGTAGACCAGCGGGGGCCGGCCGCCGAGCCGGGGCCGCCGTCGACCAGGAGGTACTCAGACCATGACCGACCCGACCGCGAAGACCCCGAGCCGGCGCCGCCAGCGCTTCCCCGACATCTCCACCCGCGCCTGGGAGCACCCCGCGGACCGTTCCGCCCTGGTCGCCCTGCGCAAGCTCACCGGCTTCGACGACGTCCTGCGGAAGCTCGCCGGGCTGGTGTCCGAGCGCTCGATCCGGCTGATGTTCCTGGCCACCGCCGTGAAGACCTCCGAGCGCCAGTTCCCCGAGCTGTACGACATGGTGCGCGACGCCGCCTACGTGCTCGACCTGGAGCAGGTCCCGGACCTGTACGTCACCCAGGACCCGACGGTCAACGCGTACTGCATCGGCATCGACACCCCGATCATCGTGATCACCAGCGGCCTGATCGAGCTGCTCGACGAGGAGGAGCTGCGCTCGGTCATCGGCCACGAGGTCGGCCACGCGATGTCCGGCCACGCGGTCTACCGGACGATGCTGATGATCCTCACCAACATCGCCACCCGGGTCGCCTGGGTGCCGCTCGGCAACCTGGCGATCATGGCGATCGTCACCGCGCTCAAGGAGTGGTTCCGCAAGGCGGAGCTGTCCAGCGACCGGGCCGGCCTGCTCGCCGGGCAGGACGTCCAGGCGTCCATGCGCGCCCTGATGAAACTGGCCGGCGGGCACAATCTGGCCGAACTGAACGTCGACGCCTTCCTGGAGCAGGCCGAGGAGTACGACAAGGCCGGCGACCTGCGCGACGGCGTGCTCAAGCTGCTCCAGCTGCTGCCGCAGAGCCACCCGTTCGCGGTGGTACGGGTCGCCCAGCTGAAGAAGTGGGCGGAGAGCGACGAGTACCGCTCGATCCTGGCCGGCGCCTACCCGCGCCGCACGGACGACCCGGACACCTCGGTCGGCGAGCAGTGGAAGGCCGCCGCCGACCACTACACGACCTCGGTGAAGGAGAGCAAGGACCCGCTGATGGGCCTGATCCGCGACGTGGCCGGCGGCGCCGCGACCGTCGGCGGCAAGCTCCGCGACACCTTCGCCGACACGTTCACCGGCGGCTCCCGCGGCGGTTCCGCCACCCGCGAGGACGGCCGCACCGACCGGGGCGAGCGCACCGACGGCTGACCCGCCGCACCCGCGCCGACGGGCGGGGCACCCCGCCCCGGGGCCCCGGCCGTCGGCCAGCCGGGGGCGACCCCCGCGGCCCGTGGTTCACCCCCCCCCCCCCCCCCGCCCCCCCCCCCCCGTGGGCCCGCCCCCCGCGCGGCCCCCCCCCCCCCCCCCGGCGCGCCGCGGCCCCCCCCCGCCGGGGCCCCCGGGCCGTCGGCCTGCCGGGGCCTACCCCGGCTGCCAGTGGTACACCGCCACCCCGGCCCCGTCCGCCACCCGCCGGTACCCGCCGCCGTCGACCAGCCCGGCCAGGAACCGCCGCTGCTCCGCCACCGGCACCGGGAAGCCGTCCGGCTCCTCCAGCACCGCCACCCACTCCGCCACCGGCCGCCCCCAGCCGCCCGGCCCGGCCGCCCCGCCCGGCCCGCCCGGCGGCGTCAGGTACGGGAACAGCGACACCGTGCAGCGCCCGGTCAGCTGCGGCGCCAGACGGTTGGCGGCGGCCACCCGGGCGCCGTCCGGGACGACCGCCAGCACCCGGCGCACCTGCGCCGCCCGCCCGTCGCCCCGCCAGGCGTCCCCCGACAGCACGCCCGCCACCGGGCCGGTCGCGGTCAGCGCCACCGTGACGGCGAGCATCCCCGCCGCCACCGGCAGCCCCCGGCCCAGCCGGGACAGCCGGGGCAACAGCAGGCCCGCCCCGTGCAGCCCCGCCGTGCACAGCAGCGGCACCAGCACCGCGTCGTAGTGCTGCCCGGTGCGCCAGAACGCCGGATTGTCCACCCAGAACCGGGCCGCCAGCAGCACGCCCGCCAGCAGCACCAGCGGCGAGCGCAGCGCCAGCAGCAGCGTCGGCGCCAGCAGCAGCAGGACGGTCAGCGCCTTGACCGCCGGGAACAGCAGCCGGACCAGCGGGTTCCCGCCGCCGTACTCCCCCATGTGCCCGTACGTGTACTCGCCGCCCGGGTTGAGCGCCGGGATCACCACCAGGGTGACCAGCAGCCCGGCCGCCACCGCCACCAGCACGGTGACCGCCCCCAGCCGGCGCCGCCCGCGCCACCACACGTAGCCGCCGACCGCCGCGACCAGCAGCGCCTGGTCCTCCTTGACCAGCAGCAGCGGCAGCGCCCACGCCACCGCCGGGCCGTACCGCTCCCGGGCCAGCGCCACCACCGCGCACGCCGCGAGCGGCACCGCGAAGGCCACCTCGTGGAAGTCGAACGCCACCGCGCTCTGCAACCCCGCCGACAGCCCGTACGCGACCCCGGCGACCGCCCCGCCCGCCGGCCCCAGCACCCGCACCGCGTACCCCGTCACCGGCACCGCGGACAGCGCCACCAGCACCGCCTGCGCCACCAGCAGCGTGCCCGCCCCCGGCCAGACCCGGTAGAACGGCGCCAGCACTGCCAGCACCGGGCTGAAGTGGTCGCCCAGGAGGTTGAAGCCCGTGCCCTTCAGCGCGACCACCGGTGCTTCGAGCCGGGCGTAGGCGCGCACCGCCTCCTCGAAGATGCCCAGGTCGAAACCCGCACTCTCCAACCGGCCGTATCTGGTGAGCGAGACGGCCGCGTACAGCGGGGCGAGCAGGGCGGCCACCGACCACGGCAGCACACGTCGGAAATCCATGACCCGGACGCTAGGAATTCCCCGCTGAAGGGAAACTGAGGAAAGCTGAGGAAAACTTCAGCTCGGATATCCCGGGCAAGCCGGTCAAGGCCGTTGCGGGAAAACGGAATTCCCCCAAGGATGTCCGTCATGCGGCTACTGATCATCGAGGACGAGGAGCGGCTCGCGCAGTCCCTGAGGCAGGGGCTGGCGGCCGAGGGATATGCGGTCGACCTGGCCCACGACGGCGTCCGGGGGCTCGAACTCGCCCTCACCGAGCCCTATTCGGCGATCGTGCTCGATCTGATGCTGCCCGGCCTCAACGGCTTCAAGGTCTGCCGCGAACTGCGCACCGCCGGGAATTCCGTACCGATTCTGATGCTCACCGCGAAGAACGGCGAGTACGACGAGGCCGAGTCGCTGGACTGCGGCGCGGACGACTTCCTCAGCAAGCCGTTCTCCTACGTCGTGCTCACCGCCCGGCTGCGCGCCCTGCTGCGCCGCGGCGCCGCCGCCCGCCCGCCGGTGCTCGCGGTCGGCGCGCTGCGGATCGACCCGGCGGCCCGCCGCTGCACCGCCGCCGACCGACAGGTCCGGCTCACCACCAAGGAGTTCGCCGTGCTGGAATGCCTGGCCCACCGCCCCGGCGAGGTGGTCCCCAAGGGCGGCATCCTGGACACCGTCTGGGACGCCGCCTTCCGGGGCGACGTGAACATCGTCGAGGTCTACATCGCCGCCCTGCGGCGGAAACTGGACGTGCCCGGCGTCGGCTGCCGGATCGAGACGGTGCGCGGCGCCGGATACCGGCTGGTGCCCGATGCGCACTGACCGTCTCCGCCCGCTGCTGCGCCCCTGGCACCGCTCCTCGCTCCGCGTCCGCGCCGCCCTCGGCGCGGCCCTCGCCTCGGTGCTGGCCTTCTCGGTGGCCGCCCTCTGGGTCGGCGGCGCGGTCCACGACCAGTGGACGGCGGTCGCCGAGAAACAGGCCCAGGACAGTGCCGAGCTCGTCGCCCACGACATACCCACCGGCGCCCAGACCTGGACCTCGACCCTGAAGGAGTCGTTCCTGCTGGTACTGGCCGATGGCCAGGTGGCCTTCCCGCTATCCCCCAACGGCCGGGCCAGCATCACCATCTACCCCAACAAGAAGGGGCTCGGGCCCAGCACCCTGCTGGGCGAGTACGCGGGCCTGCCACCCGAACCCTTCGCTCCCCTCCCGCCCTACCCCCAGGACGTCTCCCCCGCACACACCGAGCAGGTCCGGATCACCCTGCCCGACCACACCCGGCTGTGGCACTGGCCCGAGAACGGCCCCTCCCTCACCAGCCGGGACGTCACCATGGTCAAGCGGGTCACCGACCCGGTCTCCTCCCAGGCCCTGCGGCAGTACACCGGCATCCTGGGCCTGCCGGAGCAGCGCGTCACCATCTACCTGCTGGTCAACCCCACCGTCGCCGACCAGGCCGAGGACCGGATCACCGGCATCCTGCTGCGCTACGTGCTGCCCGGCGCCACCCTGTTCACCGCCCTGATCGCCTGGCTGGTCACCGGCCTGGCGCTGCGGCCGGTGGAGTCGATCCGCCGCGGCATGGCCCGGATCGGCGCCGGCGCCTTCCACGAGCGGGTCCCGGTGCCGCCCTCGCGGGACGCCATCGCACGGCTGGCCGAGACCACCAACACCACGCTCGGCCGCCTGGAACACGCGATCGACGAGCAGCGCCGGCTGGTCTCGGACGCCTCGCACGAGCTGCGCAGCCCGCTGGCCGCGCTGCGCAACTCGCTGGAGGTGCCGCTGGCCCACCCGGCGGGCGTGGAGTGGCCGCAAGTGGTGCGCGACGCGCTCACCGGCACCGAGCGACTGCAACTGCTCACCGACGACCTGCTGCTGCTCGCCGCCGTCGAGGAGCCCACCGGGCCGCTCGGCGGCGAGCCGGTGGACCTCGCCGACCTGGTCGGCGAGCAGGTCGCCGAACGCGCCCACCCGTCCACCGGCGGGCCCGCCTTCCTGGCCGTCTCCCTGGAGCCCGCGCCCGTCCCGGGCAGCGAGCTGCGGCTGGGCCGGCTGGTGCGCAACCTGCTCGACAACGCCGCCCGGCACGCCGGCACCGCCGTCGCGGTCTCGGTGACCGTCGAGGACGGGCACGCCGTGCTGACCGTCACGGACGACGGCCCGGGCATCCCGCCCAAGGACCGGGAGCGGGTCTTCGACCGGTTCGTCCGGCTGGACGACGCCCGCTCCCGCGACGCCGGCGGCGCCGGCCTGGGCCTCGCCCTGGTCCGCTCGATCGCCCGCGGCGTCGACGGCACCGCCGCCTTCACCGACCCGCCGCCGCCCGGCCCGGGCGCCCGCGCGGTGGTCCGCCTCCCGCTCGCCGCCGGCGCCCCGGACAGGGACTAGGGCGCGAGCACCCCGCACACCTGCCAGGCCGGCTGCGCGTGGTTGCCCGGATCGATCGGCGCCGGCGGCGGGACCTGGGTGCCCTGCGGGGTGGCCAGCACCGGCTGGAGGAAGCCGGCCATCGAGGTGGTGCAGGGCTCCGGCCCGGCCTGGATCACCGAGTCCACCAGCCGCAGCTGGGCCGAGGCCAGGTCGACCCGGTCGAACTGGAAGGTCAGCTGCCGCCGGACGGTCTCCAGGGTGACGGGCGCACCGGCCGCGGCTCCGGCCGGCTTCAGCGCGTAGACGAAGGTGTGGTCGGTGGTGATCTGCAGCGTGCCGCCGTCGGCCTCGTCGATCCGCATCGCGCCGGTCACCTTCACGGTGTCGGCGGCCAGCGCGACCTGCGCCGGGTCGAAGCGCACCAGCCAGCCGGTCAGCGCGTGGTGCCGGTCGTCGACCGACTGGGTCACGCTGGTGTCGAACTGGGCCTGCTCCCCGGGGGTGACGAAGGCCCGCACATCGGCGGTCGCGCCCTGGACGAGGGTGGCCGGGGCCAGCGAGGAGGCCACCAGGTAGCGCTGGACGGTGTCGAGCGCCTTGGTCACCTCGACCCGGCTGAAGTGCTCGGTGGCGGCCCCGGTCGGGGTGCCCAGTCCGATCGCCCCGTCGCTGTACCCGACCGGCAGCGCGGCGAACGGATTGGCCGGGTCGGCGACCGGCCGGACCACCGAGGCCGGGCTCAACGCGACCAGGCTGACGGTCAGTTGGCTGCCCTCTGGCCGCGCCGAGATCCGGTTCGGCGAGCTGACCCCGAAGTACACCGCGGCTCCGAAGGCCAGCAGCACGAGCAGTAGCAGGGCGAGCGCCTGCCGCGGCACGCTGCCCAGCGGGCCGAACCGCACCCGTGGGCGGGTCGCCCGGCCGAAGGACCCGGCCAGCCGCTCCCGGGCGGACAGCTCCTGGATCCGGGCAGCCCGGACGAAGGACTCGTCGAAGACGACGGACCGGAACTCGTCCTCATTGCCGGAACCACCGTCGGGCGCACCCTCAGGAGGCTCTCGCGGGTCACCCATGACACCAGGGTAAGGCGCGCCCTCGCCCCTCCACGAGGGTGCGACCGCAGATTCCCGGGAACGCCCCGCAACCGCCCGCCCCGGCGCGCACCACCCCTGCGCCACGCCCTACGACGTCACCCCGCAGGTGCCGTGACCACGAGCGACGGCTCGGCTGGCGCGGGCCTCGGGTCGGTCCCGGGGCTGCTGCTGCCGGACTCCGGGCGCCGGGGCGCGCCGGAGGAGCCGCCCACGCCCTGGTAGATCGCCGCGACCGCGACGGCCACCAGGCTCACGCCCATGATCACGGCGAGCACCCAGGCCACCGGCCGGTGCCAGCGCTGCTGGGCCACGTACCGCCCGCGCCCGCGCCCCGGGTCGTAGCCGCGTCGGCGCCGGCCCGGGCGGCCGGTCGCCCGGCCGGGGCCCGACCAGGGATCGGGGTACAGGTGGTCGTCGTCCAGTCCGCTCGGGTGCGGGCGCAGCTCCAGCGGCAGCCCGTCCCCTGCGGTGACGTCATAGCCCCAGACCGGGCCCGCGGTGTCCGGCTCGAACCGGGCCTCGGCGGCGGCGAGCTGCCGCTCCTTGGCCGTCGGCTCGTGCACGGCGGCGGACCGGACGAAGGCCTCATCGAAGACCACGGTGGCGAACTCGTCGTCCGCACCACCGTGGTCGGCGCCGTCGGGGTACGGCGAGCCCCCCACATCGTCAGCCACGGATTCAGCGTATTACCGGGCGGCCGATTTGTCTGTGGCTCATCGCAGTTGGTCCGTCACACGTGTGACGCGGGCCGCTGCCGACCGCCCCGGGGCCCGGCCGGCCCGCCGCGCGGGCCGCGCTCAGCGCGCGTCCGCGTCCCCGCCCACGGTCTGCGTCGCCTCGCCGCGCACGTGCCCGTCACCAGTGACGATGTACTTGGTGCTGGTCAGCTCGGGCAGGCCCATCGGGCCGCGGGCGTGCAGCTTCTGGGTGGAGATGCCGATCTCCGCGCCGAAGCCGAACTCGGCGCCGTCGGTGAAGCGGGTGGAGGCGTTGACGGCCACCGTGGTCGAGTCGACCAACCGGGTGAAGCGCCGGGCGGCGGCCTGCGAGGTGGTGACGATCGCCTCGGTGTGGCCGGAGGACCAGCGGCGGATGTGCTCGACGGCGGCGTCCAGCGAGGGCACCACGGCCGCGGCCAGGTCGTAGGACAGGTACTCGGCGCCCCAGTCCTCGTCGGTGGCGGGCACCACGGTGGCGGCGCCGCCCTCGGCGGCCTTGAGCACCGCGTCGTCGCCGTGCACGGTCACCCCGGCCTCGGCGAGGGCGGCCAGCGCGAGCGGCAGGAAGGCGTCCGCGACGTCCTGGTGGACGAGCAGCGTCTCGGCCGCGTTGCAGACGCTGACCCGCTGCGCCTTGGAGTTCAGCAGGATGCCGACGGCCATCGCCAGGTCGGTCTGCGCGTCCACGTAGACGTGGCAGTTGCCGGTGCCGGTCTCGATCACCGGCACGGTCGAGCCCTCGACCACCGTGCGGATCAGCGAGGCCCCGCCGCGCGGGATCAGCACGTCGACCAGGCCGCGGGCGCGCATCAGCTCCTGGACGGAGTCCCGGCTCTCGCCCGGGACGAGCTGGACGGCGTCGGCGGGCAGCCCGGCCGCGGCGACCGCGTCCCGCAGGACGGCGACCAGCGCGGTGTTGGAGCGGTAGGCGGAGGCCGAGCCGCGCAGCAGCACGGCGTTGCCGGACTTGAGGCAGAGCGCGGCGGCGTCCACCGTGACGTTCGGCCGGGCCTCGTAGATGATGCCGACCACGCCGAGCGGCACCCGCACCTGGCGCACGTCCAGGCCGTTGGGCAGGGTGTAGCCGCGCAGGACCTCGCCGACCGGGTCGGGCAGGCCGACGACGTCGCGCACGTCGGAGGCGATCGCGGCGATCCGCTCGTGGTCGAGGCTCAGCCGGTCGATCACCGACTCGGCGGTGCCGGCCGCGCGGGCCCGGGCCACGTCCTCGGCGTTGGCGGCGGTGATCTCGGCGCTGCGGGCCACCAGGGCGTCCGCGATCGCCAGCAGCGCGGCGTCCTTCGCCTTGCGCGGCAGCGGGGCGAGCGCGGCGGCGGCCTCCCGGGCTCGGCGCGCTACGGCGAGGACGGGGCTGTCGGCGGTGGCGAGGTCGCTGGTCATGCGCCAAGGGTAGCGACTGCGCAGGGCCCGCCGAGCGGCCATTTCGCCTGGCGGGACGGCCCGGTGAGACGGTTCTCCCCTGCGGCTCGCCCCCCTCAGTACGGGTGCACCCCGCCCAGGTGCGGCGGCGGATCGCCGAAGCCCTCCGCCACCCGCTTGTGGTACGTCGCCCGGTCGACCACCTCCAGGCCGACGATCTCCCACGGCGGCAGGTTCGCGGTGACCTTGTGCTCGCCCCACAGCCGCAGCGCGATCGCCGCCGCGTCGTGCAGGTCCCGGGCCTGCTCCCAGTACCGGATCTCGGCGTGGTCGGCGGCGTAGCGGGCGGTGAGGAAGAACGAGTGGTCGTACGCCAGCCGCTCCAACGAGACGCGCAGCGAGGACAGCGGGGTGACCTGCCCGGACACGCTCAGCACCACGTGCCAGAGCCTGGCCTGCTCGGGCACGGTGGGCGGCTCCCCCGGGTCCGCGTGCTGCGACCGCGGCCTGCGCGTCCCGCCGGGCCCCTGCGGCGGCGGACCGGCCGGCTCGGCGGGTCCGTCCCCGCGTCCGCCGTCGATGCTGGTCAGCCGCCGGCCCGCCGTCCCTGCGGTCAGCGTTGCCTCGCTTCTGCGTTCCACCGGCGGCCTCCTGTTCGGCGATGTCGTGTCGTCCCCCGCACCGGACCCGCCGGCCCGCGGCCGACCGGTACGGCTGCACCGCTCCTCGCCCGCGGCCGGGCCACTCCCCGTACGGAGCGGCCCGCCGACCGCGCTCAACCGATCGGCCGGTACCGGCACACCGGCCGGTCAGCCGCGCAGAACGACCAGGTCGTCGCGGTGGACGACCTCACGCTCGTACGCGGCGCCGAACTCCTGGGCCAGGTCGCGGGTGGACCGGCCGAGCAGGCGGGGCAACTCCCTCGCATCAAAGTTGACCAGTCCGCGAGCCACGATGTGGCCGTTTTCGGCAAGAAGGTCCACCGGATCACCCGCCGTGAACTCCCCGTCCACCTTGGTGACCCCGGCGGGCAGCAGCGAGGCGCCGCCGGAGACGACGGCCGTGACGGCGCCCGCGTCGAGGTGCAGGGCGCCGCGCGGGCTGCTCGCGTGGGCCAGCCAGAGCATCCGGTCGGAGGTGCGGCTGCCGGTGCGCAGGAACAGGGTGCCGGTGCGCCGTCCGGCCAGCGCGTCGGCGGCCTGGCTGGCGGCGGTGAGCACCACCGGGATGCCCGCGCCGGTGGCGATCCGGGCCGCCTCGACCTTGGTGACCATGCCGCCGGTGCCGACGCCGGCCTTGCCCGCGCTGCCGATCTCGACGCCGTCGAGGTCGTGCGGGCCGCTCACCTGGTCGATCCGGCTGGTGCCGGGCCGGGCCGGGTCGCCGTCGTAGAGGCCGTCCACGTCGGAGAGCAGCACGAGCAGGTCGGCCCGGACCAGGTGGGCGACCAGCGCGGCCAGCCGGTCGTTGTCCCCGAACTTGATTTCGGCGGTGGCGACGGTGTCGTTCTCGTTGACGATCGGCATCGCGCCCATCGCCAGCAGCTGGTCGAGGGTGCGGTAGGCGTTGCGGTAGTGGGCGCGCCGGCTGGCGTCCTCGGCGGTGAGCAGCACCTGGCCGACCCGGATGCCGTACCGGGCGAAGGAGGCGGTGTAGCGGGCGACCAGCAGGCCCTGGCCGACGCTGGCGGCGGCCTGCTGGCGGGCCAGGTCCTTGGGCCGCTGGTCCAGGCCGAGCGGGGCCAGACCGGCGGCGATGGCGCCGGAGGAGACGAGGACGACCTCTGGCGCGTCCGGGCGGCTGCGCACCTTGGCCAGCGCGTCCACCAGGGCGTCGACCCGGTCGGCGTCCAGGCCGCCGGCCGCCGTGGTGAGGGAGGAGGAGCCGACCTTGACGACGATCCGCCGGGCGGTCAGCACCTCCTCGCGCAGTGAGTCCTCGCTCATCTCGCTGTACGCCCTTCCGGTGTGGTGCGGGTGCGGCGGGCCGGGCCCGGCCGTCACCCCCGAAATCTACGCGATCCGCGCAGGTCGCCCGCAGGGTGTTTCACCGGCTGGACCGGCGCCGCCACGGCCGGGCCGCCGGTCCGGACGGCCGGCACGGCCCGGCCGACCCGCTGAAGCCCCGGGCCTCCCGAGCGAGGTGACGCTCCGTCAGTTCTGGACGGGGGCCGGACACGCGAACGGCCCCCACCGCCCCGGAGGGTGGTGGGGGCCGTTCGCCCGGGCCGGCTCAGGACGCGTCCCGGCCGGCCGGGTCACTCCTCGTCGTCGCCCTCGTCGATGGCGGCCGGGCGGGTGCTGGAGAGCGCCTCGAAGGCGAGGAACTCGGCCTCGGCCGCGTCCCGGCCCTTCTGCTTCTCGCGGCGGCGGTCGACCGCCGGGCGCGGGCTCTCCAGGCGGTGGTCCTCACCGCGGCGGCCGAGCATCTCGGCGCCGGCGGCCATGGTCGGCTCCCAGTCGAAGACGACGGCGTTCTCGTCCGGGCCGATGATGACGGTGTCGCCCTCGTGCGCCCCGACCTTCCACAGCTTGTCCTCGACGCCGAGGCGGGCCAGCCGGTCGGCGAGGTAGCCGACGGCCTCGTCGTTGGAGAAGTCGGTCTGGCGGACCCAGCGCTCCGGCTTGGTGCCGCGGATGCGGTAGGCGCCGTCCTCCTCGGTGATGGTGAAGCCCTCGTCGTCCACGGCCTTGGGCCGCAGCACGATCCGGGTCGACTCCTCGACCGGCTTGGCGGCGCGCGCCTCGGCGACGATCTGCGCCAGCGCGAAGTTCAGCTCGCGCAGGCCCTTGCGGGAGGCGGCGGAGACCTCGAACACCTGGTAGCCGCGCTCCTCCAGGGACTCCCGGGTGAGGTCGGCGATGTCCTGGCCGTCCGGCACGTCCACCTTGTTGAGCGCGACCAGGCGCGGGCGCTCCTCCAGACCGCCGTACTCGGCCAGTTCGGCCTCGATGGTCTCCAGGTCGGTCAGCGGGTCGCGGCCGGGCTCCAGGGTGGCGCAGTCCAGCACGTGCACCAGCACCGAGCAGCGCTCGACGTGCCGCAGGAACTCCAGGCCCAGGCCGCGGCCCTGGCTGGCGCCGGGGATCAGGCCGGGCACGTCGGCGATGGTGTACACGGTGTCGCCGGCGGTGACCACGCCGAGGTTGGGGATCAGGGTGGTGAACGGGTAGTCCGCGATCTTCGGCTTGGCCGCCGAGAGCACCGAGATCAGCGAGGACTTGCCGGCGCTCGGGTAGCCCACCAGGGCCACGTCGGCGACGGACTTGAGCTCCATCACGATGTCGCGGGCCTCGCCGGGCTCGCCGAGCAGCGCGAAACCGGGCGCCTTGCGGCGGGCCGAGGACAGCGCGGAGTTGCCGAGGCCGCCGCGGCCGCCCTGGGCGGCGACGAAGCTGGTGCCGTGCCCGACCAGGTCGGCCAGCACCTCGCCGTTGCGGTCCAGCACCACGGTGCCGTCCGGCACCAGCAGGACGAGGTCGCCGCCGTCCGCGCCGGTGCGGTGGCCGCCCGCGCCGGGCTTGCCGTTGGTGGCCTTGCGCTTGGGCGAGTGGTGGTACTCCAGCAGGGTGGTGACCTGCGCGTCGACGGTGAGGATGACGCTGCCGCCCTCGCCGCCGTTGCCGCCGTCGGGGCCGCCGAGCGGCTTGAACTTCTCCCGGTGCACGGAGGCGCAGCCGTGGCCCCCGTTACCCGCGGCGACGTGAAGTTCGACGCGGTCCACGAAGGTGGTCATGGTGTGCCTCCAGTGTGCGAAAGTCTGCTGCTACCTGCGTAAAGCATGAAGGGTGGACCGGAACATTCCGGCCCACCCTTCACTGTGAGTCTGGTGTGACTCAGGCCTCGACGGCCACGATGTTGACGACCTTGCGGCCGCGGCGGGTGCCGAACTGCACGGCACCGGCGGTCAGCGCGAACAGGGTGTCGTCGCCACCGCGACCGACGCCCGCACCCGGGTGGAAGTGGGTGCCGCGCTGGCGCACGAGGATCTCGCCGGCGGAGACGACCTGGCCGCCGAAGCGCTTCACGCCGAGGCGCTGGGCGTTCGAGTCACGGCCGTTACGGGTAGAGCTTGCGCCCTTCTTGTGTGCCATATCTCGCTATCCCCTTACTTGCTGACCGAGTCGATGCTGGTGATGCGCACCGCGGTGTGCTTCTGACGGTGACCCTGGCGACGGCGGTAGCCGGTCTTGTTCTTGTAGCGCAGGATGATGATCTTGTCACCCTTGGTCTGGTCGACGACCTCGGCGTGGGTCTTCACACCGGCCAGGACCCACGGGTCGGACGTGACGGCTTCGCCGTCGACGATCAGGATGGTCGAGAGCTCGACCGAGTCACCCGGCTTGGCCTCGATACGGTCGATCTCCAGCACGTCGCCGACGGCGACCTTGTGCTGGCGGCCGCCTGCGCGAACGATCGCGTACATGCGGTACCTGCTTTCCTTACTCGGTCGGAACTCCCGACGCCAGCCGCCTGGGTACGGACACAGGGGCCTCTCCCCGCCCGCTGCCGCGCGAACGCGGCGCTTCGGGAAGGTGATGTGCTCGGGAGCGTGTGGCGTAGACACGCCGAGGGTCAAGAATACGGACCGGCCGCCCGGGGGGCAAACCGGCCCGTACGGCCCGGGGCGGGAAGGGTCCCGCCCCGGGCGCGTGGGCACTACTCGGCCGCCGTATCACCTTCGGCGGCCGCCGCCTTCTTGGCCGCCGCGCTCGTCCGCTTGGTCGCGGTCTTGCGGGCGGTGGTCTTCTTGGCCGCCGTGGTCGTCTTCTTGGCGGCGGTCTTCTTCGCGGCGGTCTTGCGGGCGGCCCGCTTCTTGGGCGCCGGAGCCTCCTCCGCGGACGGCTCCTCGGCCTCGGCCTCGGTGGCCGGGGCCTCCTCCGCCGGGGCCTCGACGACGGCCTCCGCGGTCTCGACGGCCGGGGTCTCCTCCGCGGGCGCCTCGACGACGGCCTCCACGGCCTCGACGGCCTCGGGGGTCACCACGGCCGGGGCGGCCGGGGTGGCAGCCTCCAGGGCCGCCTCCAGCGCCGCGTCGGCCCGCGCCTGGAGCACCACGATCTCGGCCTCGCCCGGCGCCCCGGCCGGAGCCGTCGCCTTGCGGACCGCGCGGCGGCGGGTGCGGCCGGCCGGAGCCGCCGCGGCGGCGGGGATCTCGACCAGGTCCGGCTGGGCGGCCGGGGCCTCCTCGACGGCCTCCGCCTCGACGCCCGGGACCTCCAGGGCCAGCTGGCCCTCGATCTCCTCGCGCACCGGCTCGCCCTCGACGACCACCTCGGCCACCGCGGCCTCGACGGCCTGCGGCTCCTCGGCGGCCGCCCCGCCCTTGCCCCGGCGACGGCGCTTGCTGCTGCCCGCGGCCGCCTCGGCCGACACGGCCGGGGTGTGGACGTGGGCGCTCGGCTGCTCCATGTGCACGATCACGCCGCGGCCGTTGCAGTGCACGCACGGCTCGGAGAAGGACTCCAGCAGGCCCTGGCCGACCCGCTTGCGGGTCATCTGGACCAGGCCCAGCGAGGTGACCTCGGCCACCTGGTGCTTGGTCCGGTCCCGGCCCAGGCACTCCAGCAGGCGGCGCAGCACCAGGTCCCGGTTGGACTCCAGCACCATGTCGATGAAGTCGATCACGATGATGCCGCCGAGGTCGCGCAGCCGCAGCTGGCGCACGATCTCCTCGGCCGCCTCGATGTTGTTGCGGGTGACCGTCTCCTCCAGGTTGCCGCCCTGGCCGACGAACTTCCCGGTGTTGACGTCGATGACGACCATCGCCTCGGTGCGGTCGATCACCAGCGAACCGCCGCTGGGCAGCCAGACCTTGCGGTCCAGCGCCTTCATCAGCTGCTCGTCGATCCGGTAGGTGGCGAACACGTCCACCTCGGAGGTCCACCGCTGGAGCCGCCCGGCGAGGTCCGGGGCCACGTTGGAGACGTAGTCGTGGATGGTGCTCCACGCCTCGTCGCCGGAGACGATGACCTTGGTGAAGTCCTCGTTGAAGATGTCGCGGACGACCCGGACGGTCATGTCCGGCTCGCCGTACAGCAGCGCGGGGGCGTTGCCGGTCGCGGCCTTCTTCTGGATGTCCTCCCACTGCTGCTGCAGCCGCTGGACGTCGCGGGTCAGCTCCTCCTCGGAGGCGCCCTCGGCGGCGGTGCGCACGATGACGCCCGCGTCGTCCGGGACGATCTTCTTGAGGATCTGCTTCAGGCGGGCGCGCTCGTTCTCGGGGAGCTTGCGCGAGATGCCGGTCATCGAGCCCTCGGGCACGTAGACCAGGTAGCGGCCGGGCAGCGAGATCTGGCTGGTCAGGCGGGCGCCCTTGTGGCCGATCGGGTCCTTGGAGACCTGCACCAGCACGGACTGGCCGGACTTCAGCACCGACTCGATCCGGCGCGGGCCACCGTGGCCCAGCGCACCGAAGTTGACCTCGCCGGCGTACAGCACGGCGTTGCGGCCCTTGCCGATGTCGACGAAGGCGGCCTCCATCGACGGCAGCACGTTCTGGACCTTGCCCAGGTAGACGTTGCCGACGTACGAGGTGGCCTGCTCCTTGTTGACGTAGTGCTCGACCAGCACGCCGTCCTCGAGGACGCCGATCTGGGTCCGCTGGCCGTTCTGGCGCACCACCATGACGCGCTCGACCGACTCGCGGCGGGCCAGGAACTCGGCCTCGGTGATGATCGGCACCCGGCGGCGGCCCAGCTCGCGGCCCTCGCGGCGGCGCTGCTTCTTCGCCTCCAGACGGGTCGAGCCCTTGATGGACTGCACCTCGTCCGGGTCGAAGGACGGCTCGGTGGAACGGCGGCGCGGCTCGCGCACCTTCACCACCGTGCGGACCCCGTCCTCGGTGGTCTCGGCGGTCTCGACGGCACCGGCCTCACCGCTGCGGCGGCGACGACGGCGACGACGGCGGGACGAGGACAGGCCGGCGGCCAGGTCGTCGTCGTCCTCGACGTCCTCCTCGACGTCCGCGGCCGGCTCCTCGACGACGGACTGCCCGGTCTCGACGGCCTCGGCCTCGAACTCCTCGGCCTCGCCACGGCGACGACGGCGGCCGCCCCGACGGCGACGGCGCGACGGACGGTCGTCCTCCCACTCGCCCTCGGTCTCCGGACCGGCGACGGGGGCCTCGACGACGGGCGCCTCGACCGGCACCTCGACGACCCGCTCGACCGGCTTCGCCTTCTCGGCGGCCTTCGCCCTCTCGACGGCCTTGGCCTTCTCGGCCTTCTCCGCCCGCTCGGCCCGCTCGGCGGCCTTCCGCTCGGCGGCCTTCGAACGGCTCGGCGGCTGCACCCGCACCGAGGTGCGCACCCGGCGGCGGCGGCCGACGCCGCTGTACTCGAACTCGTCCTCCTCGCGCTGCGCGGCGGCCGGGGCCTCGACCGGCGCCGGGGCGGCAGCGGCGGGCTGCTGCTGCGCCTGCGGCTGCACGGCGGGAGCCGGGGTGGCGGCCGGGGCGGCGGCGGGCTCCTGGAACACCGGAGCCTGGAAGATCGCGGTGGACGGGCGGACCGCACGGCGGCGCACCCGGTGGGTCGGCTCGGCGGCCGGCGCGGGCTGGACGGCCACGGCCTCCTCGACCGGCTCCTCCTCGACGGGCTCCTCCGCGGCGGCGGGCTCCTCGACCGGGGTCTCGACGACCGGCGCGGCCTCGACCACGCGGCGGCGACGGGCCCGGCGGGCCGGAGCGGCGGGTGCCTCCTCGGCAGCCGGCTCGGCGGCGGGGGCCTCGGCCACCGGGGCGGCGGCAGCGGGCTCCTCGGCCGGGGTCTCGGCGGCGGCCGGCGCCCCGGCGGGCGCCTCGGCGCGCTTGCGGGTGCGGCGGGCCCGGGCGGGCTTCTCCGCCTTCTCGTCCTTCTCGGCGGCCGGCTCAGCGGCCTTCTCGACCGGCTTCGCAGCCGCCTTCGCGCTCGTCTTCGCCGTCTTCTCGGCGGCGGGCGCCTCGGCGGCGGCCGGCTCGGTGACCACGACCGGGGTCGCCTCCGGCGTCCCGGCCGGAGCCTCGGCGCGCTTGCGGGTCCGGCGGGCCCGGACCGGCTTCTCGGCCACCGGCTCGGCGGCCGGTGCGGCCTGCGCCTCGGCGGCGGGTGCCTCGGCCTGGACGACCGTCTCGGCCGTCTCGGCGGCCGCACCCTGCGGGGTGCCCGCCGGGCGGGACACCGCACGGCGACGGCGGCGCGGCGGCGCCGCGGAGGTGCCTTCGCCGCCGGTCGGGGCGGTCTCGTTCTGTTCCGTCGCCGCGTTCTGCTGCGGATCGGTGTTATCGAGCATGCGGGTGGATCTCCCGTCAGGCCCCCGGGCTCCACATCCGGGCACGGCACGGCACCCGTGGCCGGCCGGCATCGCGAGGATGCTCGGGCCGGACCCTTTCACGGTGCCGCCGCGCGGACGCGAGGCCGCACAGGGGCTCGTAGTCTCGCTCGGCGCCCCGCCGCACGGCGGGGTGTCGAAAGTCTTCTGGTCTGACCAGTCTTCTGAGGTTTTCCCAAGCTGCGCCGTTCCCCAACCCCGGGTGGCTCCCGGACGGGGTTCCCGGGCCCACCGACCGTCCTGGTCGGCGGGCCTCAGGTGGCCGGCCTGTGCTGCGACGACGCTCGCTCCCCTGGGGAGCCGCGGGAACCTGGAGGACCGTCGGGCCCAGTGAGGCACTGGACCCGGCCTCCGCCCGTCAGGCGGACGCGGCCCCGCGCACCCCGGCGGCTGTCAGCCGGCCGGGGCCGCGGCGCGGTCGAGCGCCAGCGGGTCGGTCACCGTGCCGGACTCCTCGTCGAGCGGCCCCTGCGCCAGCCTGGTCACCTCTGCGGGGACCGGCGGCGCCAGGTCGGCCGTCACACGGAGACCGGACAATACGTCGTCGGGTCGTACGGCTGGTGTGGCGTGTCGTACTACCAGGCGCAGTATCGCACAGGGACGGCCGGTCCGAACATCGCGGTCCGCTTCGGCCGCCGTGTCCGCACCGTCGACGACCTGCGGCGCGGCGATCTCGAGCGCCGCCACCGGACCGCGCGCGTCGAAGACCCGCACGCCGTTCTTGGTCACGCGTTCGACCTCGACCCGCTCGGCGGCGAGGAACACCGCGACCGCGCGGGCGGCCTCCTGCGGCTCGACGCCGTCCAGCCGGACCAGCCACTCGGAGGCCTCCAGGCGCTCCACGAAGTTCGGCGTCCGGACCTCGACCGCGTCGATCACGTCCAGTCCGGTCGGCAGCGACTCGTCCAGCTGTGCCCGCAGTTCCTCCGGGTCACGGAGGGCGGCCAGGCCGATCTCCAGGTACTCCGCCTCGCTCGCCACCCCGGTCGGGGCCGCGTTGGCGTAGGACACCTTCGGGTGCGGGGTGAAGCCGGCCGAATAGGCCATCGGCACGGAGGACCGGCGCAGGGCGCGCTCGAAAGCGCGCTGGAAGTCGCGGTGGCTGGTGAAGCGGAGCCGGCCGCGCTTGGTGTAGCGGAGACGGATCCGCTGCACCGTCGGCGCGGGCGGAGGACCGTCGGGCGTACGGCGTGCCAGGGTCGCTCAGTCCTTAGTCAGTTGTCCCCGTCCGGCGCGACGGCTGCCGCCGCTGTCCGGACTCTGTCACCTCAAAGGGTACGCGCCCCGCCACCCCCCTCGTCCCGCCCCTGGTCAGCCGCACCCCGACGCCCCCGGCCGCCGTCCGCCCGGCGAACGCATGGAGCCCTCCCCGATTCCCGGGGAGGGCTCCATCCGTCACTTCGAGCACGTCACGCGGCCCGGACCCGCCCGATCCGCGCCATCCGTACCACCCGCACCATCAACTAGCCCTGCGGGGCAGCCCCGTTGACCACGGCCAGCGGCAGCAGCTTCTTCCCGGTGGGACCGATCTGGATCTTGAGGTCCATCTGCGGGCACACGCCGCAATCGAAGCACGGGGTCCAACGGCAGTCGTCGACCTCGACCTCCTCCAGGGCGTCCTGCCAGTCCTCCCAGAGCCAGTCCTTGTCGAGGCCACTGTCCAGGTGGTCCCAGGGCAGCACCTCCTCGTAGGTGCGCTCGCGGGTGGTGTACCAGTCGACGTCGACGCCGGTGCCGGCCAGGCCCTTCTCGGCGGAGGCCATCCAGCGGTCGTAGGAGAAGTGCTCGCGCCAGCCGTCGAAGCGGCCACCGTCCTCGTAGACGGCGCGGATGACGGCGCCGATGCGGCGGTCGCCGCGGGACAGCAGGCCCTCGACGATGCCGGGCTTGCCGTCGTGGTAGCGGTAGCCGATGTTCTTGCCGTACTTGCGGTCGCCGCGGATCGAGTCGCGCAGCTTGGCCAGCCGGGCGTCGGTGGCCTCGGCGGACAGCTGCGGGGCCCACTGGAACGGGGTGTGCGGCTTGGGCACGAACCCGCCGATGGAGACGGTGCAGCGGATGTCGTTCTGGCCGGTGACCTCGCGGCCCTTCTGGATGACGTTCTTCGCCATCGCGCCGATCTGGAGCACGTCCTCGTCGGTCTCGGTGGGCAGGCCGCACATGAAGTACAGCTTCACCTGGCGCCAGCCGTTGCCGTAGGCGGTGGCGACGGTGCGGATCAGGTCCTCCTCCGACACCATCTTGTTGATCACCTTGCGCATGCGCTCGCTGCCGCCCTCGGGGGCGAAGGTGAGGCCCGAGCGACGGCCGTTGCGCGACAGCTCGTTGGCGAGGTCGATGTTGAAGGCGTCGACGCGGGTGGACGGCAGCGACAGGCCGATCTTGTCGTCGCTGTAGCGGTCGGCCAGGCCCTTGGCGATGTCCCCGATCTCGGTGTGGTCGGCGCTGGACAGCGACAGCAGGCCGACCTCCTCGAACCCGGTCGCCTTCAGCCCGCGCTCCACCATCTCGCCGATGCCGGTGATGCTTCGCTCCCGCACGGGGCGCGTGATCATGCCGGCCTGGCAGAAGCGGCAGCCGCGGGTGCAGCCGCGGAAGATCTCCACGGACATCCGCTCGTGCACGGTCTCCGCGAGCGGGACGAGCGGCTGCTTCGGGTAGGGCCACTCGTCGAGGTCCATCACGGTGTGCTTGGACACCCGCCACGGCACGCCCGGGGCGTTCGGCACGACGCGGCCGATCCGGCCGTCGGCCAGGTACTCCACGTCGTAGAACTTCGGCACGTACACCCCGCCGGTGCGGGCGAGGCGCAGCAGCAGCTCGTCGCGTCCGCCCGGGCGGCCCTCGGCCTTCCAGCCGCGGACGAGCTCGGTGATGTCGAGCACGGCCTGCTCGCCGTCGCCGACCACCGCGCAGTCGATGAAGTCCGCGATCGGCTCGGGGTTGAACGCGGCGTGGCCGCCGGCCAGGACGATCGGGTCCTCGTCGGTGCGGTCCTTGGCCTCCAGCGGGATGCCGGCCAGGTCGAGCGCGGTCAGCATGTTGGTGTAGCCGAGCTCGGTGGAGAACGACAGGCCGAACACGTCGAAGGCCTTCACCGGGCGGTGCGCGTCCACGGTGAACTGCGGGACGTCGTGCTCGCGCATCAGCGCTTCGAGGTCCGGCCAGACGCTGTAGGTGCGCTCGGCGAGCACGCCCTCGCGCTCGTTGAGCACCTCGTAGAGGATCATGACGCCCTGGTTGGGCAGGCCGACCTCGTAGGCGTCGGGGTACATCAGCGCCCAGTGGACGTCGCAGGCGTCCCAGTCCTTGACGGTCGAGTTGAGCTCGCCGCCGACGTACTGGATCGGCTTCTGGACGTGCGGGAGGAGGGCCTCCAGGCGTGGGAAGACCGATTCGACAGTCATGTACTAGGAACCCTTACGACGTGATTCGGTGCCGCGCGCATCGGCAGGCGACGGCGGGGAGGGGTGACCCTCAAGGGTAGCCCAATCCGGGGAAAGGCCCGCTGGCTCACCCCCGGGCTCACCCCCCGCCCTGGCCGGGCACCCGCCCGCGCTCCGGCGCGGCCGCCCCGGTCCGGCCCGCCCCGGCACGCTCAGTGCGCGCCCGCCGCCCGGCGCCGTCCGCCGTTGACATGCCCGGACCACCCATGCGGTACTGACAGGGCCCCGCCAGAGACCTCTGCACCCCTTCCGGACAAGGGAGTTGGGCCGTACGCTCGACCCCCTCGCCGACTCCCCCGGCGACCCGTCCCCGGCGCGCAGGGCCTCGCCCCCGGCCCCGCAGGCCGCGTCCGTCGGCGCCCCCGCGCGCCCCGGCGCCCCGGCGCCCCGGCGGCCCGACGAGCCGGGCGGCCGCGCGAACACACCCCAGGGGACACGCCCTAGGAGAGCCATGACCGACACCGACCGGCGGGTCCGCCCGCCCCGGCCCCTCGGCAGCCGGGCGGCCCGCTACCCCGCGCCGGCCCAGGCCGAGGCCGCGGCCCGGCGGCTCGCGCTGCGCCACCCGGAGCGGTGCCGGCTGCGCGAGGTGGGCCGCTCGCGGGCCGGGCGCCCGCTGCTGCTGCTGTCCGTCGACCGGGGCCCGCGCGCGGTGCTGGTCGTCGGCGGCCCGCACCCCAACGAGCCGATCGGCACGGCCGGCGCCCTGCGGCTGGCCGAGGTGCTGCTGGCGCGCCCCACCCGGCCCGGCCTGTCCTGGCACCTGCTGCTCTGCCTGGACCCGGACGGCGCCGCGCTCAACGCGGGCTGGCTGGACGGGCCGCTCACCATGCGCCGGCACTACGAGCACTTCTTCCGTCCCTCGTTCGAGGAGCAGCCCGAACTGCTGCCGGCCGCCGACGCGGGCCGGCCCCCGATGCCGGAGAGCCTGGCGCTGACCGGCCTGATCGACGAGCTGCGCCCGTTCCTGCAGTGCTCGATGCACGGGGTGGACTTCGGCGGCGCCTTCATCCAGCTGACCGCTCCGGTGCCCGGGCTGCCCGAACTCTTCGCCTCCTCGGTGCGCCGGGCCGGCATCCCGCTGGACGTCGACCCCTTCGACGCGGTCGGCTGGGCCAGCCCCTTCCCCGGCACCTATCTGATGCCCTCGGCGGACGGCGCCGGCCGGTCACGGGCGCTGCCGGACGAGCCGGAGCTGTCCACCTGGTCGTACGCCGGCCGTCACGGCGGGGTGACGGCCGTGCTGGAGGTGCCGATGTGGGCCGTGGACGCGGTCGGCGACGGCCGTCCGCACCCGGCGGCGGACCGGGCGGTCGGCGCCGCGGCCCGGACGCTGCGCGAGCGCGCCGAGGAGCTCTCCGGGCTGCTGGCCCACGTGCCCGCGCACACCCGGGCGGCGCACGGCGCACAGGTGCGCGCGGCCGGGTTCACCCTGGAGTTCTGCCCGTCGGTGGCCCAGGAGTGGCTGGCCCGCTGGTGCGCCGAGCCGCTCACGGTGTCCCGGGTGACCACCGCCGGGATCGTCGCGGCCCGGATCCCGCTGCGGGTGGCGTCGACGGTGCTGCGGCTGCTGGCGGACAGCGGCGGTCCGACCGTGGAGGCGGCCCGGGGCCGGGCCCGCGACATCGTCACCGAGAGCCTGGGTCAGCTGCACCACCGCTTCGGCGCCCGCTGGGTGCCGGTCCAGGAGCAGCTGGCCCACCAGGTCCGCGCGGCGCTCACCGCCGCCGACTGCCTGCTCTGACCGGGGCCACGGCCCGCCGCAACCGGGCAACAACTACCCACCCACAGCGCCCAGTTGAAAAACACCAAGGGCCGACCCGAGAAATTCCCGGGCCGGCCCTCGACCGACGAACGCGTGGACGGACAGTCCGCTCAGGCCGCTATCGGCCGCTGGCTGCGGACCGCCTGGAGCAGCCCGATCGCGATCCAGACCGCGAACATCGACGACCCCCCGTAGGAGACGAACGGCAGCGGGATGCCCGCCACCGGCATGATGCCCAGGCACATCCCGATGTTCTCGAAGGCCTGGAAGGAGAACCAGGCGATGATCCCCGCGGCCACGATCGTCCCGTACAGGTCGGTCGCCTGCCGGGCGATCCGGCAGGCCCGCCACAGCACCACGCCGACCAGCAGGATGATCGCCAGCGCCCCGACGAAGCCCAGTTCCTCACCGGCCACCGTGAACACGAAGTCGGTCTGCTGCTCCGGCACGAACTGCCCGGTGGTCTGCGTCCCGTGGAACAGCCCCTTGCCGGTCAGCCCGCCCGAGCCGATCGCGATCCGGGCCTGTGCGGTGTTGTAGCCGACGCCGGAGGGGTCCAGCTGCGGGTTGGCGAAGGCCGCGAAGCGGTCGATCTGGTACTTGCTCAGCACCCCGAGCTTCCAGATCGCCACGCACCCGCCGGTGCCCGCCACCAGCAGCCCGAGCACCCAGCGGTTGGCCGCCCCCGAGCCGAGCAGGATGCCCAGCACGATCGCGGCCATCACCATCACCGAGCCGGCGTCCGGCATCAGCAGCACGACGCACATCGGCAGGAAGGCCCAGACCAGGCCGCGGAACACCGCCCGGTGCGAGGGGTACTCCCGCTCCCCCGCGTCCACCTGGTCGGACAGCACGACCGCCATCGCCAGCACGATCCCGAGCTTCGCGAACTCGGCGGGCTGGATGGAGAAGCCGCCGCCCAGCTGGATCCAGGAGTGCGCGCCGTTGATGGTCGAGCCCAGCGGGCTGAGCGTGGCGAGCAGCATCAGGATCACGCCGATGTACAGGAACGGCACGAGGGTGCGGAAGCGCCGGCTCCCTATCCCTATCACCACCGAGCACAGCACCAGCCCGACGACCAGGTTGGTCAGGTGCCGGTACAGGAAGTACTGCGGGTCGCCGTGGGTGAGCGAGTCCCGGCCGCGGGTGGCCGACCAGACCAGCAGGGAGCTGCCGAGCGACAGGGCCAGCGCGGCGAGCAGCAGTATCCAGTCCAGCCGCCACAGCGGGGAGTCCTTGGCCAGGGCCTTGGAGACCCCGCTGCGCTGCGGGCTCAGCCGCAGTTGCCGGTAGGAGCCGTAGGAGGTCATGCCCGCCCCCTTCCCGGGCCGCGGTTCGGTTCGAGTGCGGCGTCGGCCGCGGTGCCCGGGGCGGGCCGGTCGTTCGGCTGCGCCGGGTCCAGGAAGGCCGAGGCCGGGGCGGGTTCGCCCGGCACCTGTTCCAGGAAGGCCGGCGCCGGGCCGGGCAGACCCTGCGCCTGGTCCGGCGACGCCAGGAGGCCCGGGCCCGCGACGGCCTGCACCGGGCCGGCGGTGTCGATGGTGTTGGCGGTGTCGACGGTGTCGACGGTGTTGGCGGTGTCGACGGTGTTGGCGGTGTCGACGGTGTAGGCCGCCGGCTTGATGATCGCGGTGCCGTCCGGGTTGAACTTCGGCAGTTCGGCCTGCGGCGCGGGCAGCAGCGCCTTGCCGTTGTCGATATTGCCCTTGTCGTCGACGCCGTACAGCGCCTGGTAGATCCGGCGAACCGCGTCGCCGGAGCCGCCGGAGCCGGTGCCGCCCTGGCTTATCGTCATGACGACCGCGTAGTCCTTGCTGTACGTGGTCAGCCAGGAGGTGGTCTGCTTGCCCTCGACCTCGGCGGTGCCGGTCTTGGCGTGCAGCTCGATCTTGTTCTGCGGCCAGCCGGCGCCGGAGAACTTCCAGGCGGCGGTACCGCCGGTGATGACGCCCGCGGTGGCCTGGTCGATGTAGCTCAGCAGCTTCTGGGAGCCGGGGAACTTGCCGTCCTCGTGCGGGGCGATCTCGCGGACGAGGTCCCCGCTCGGGCTTATCACCGCCTTGGCGATGGTCGGCCGGTAGAAGGTGCCGCCGTTGGCCAGCGCCGAGTAGATCCGGGCCATCTGGACCGGCGTGACGAGCGTGTCGCCCTGGCCGATCGCGAAGTTGACGGCGTCACCGGCGCGCATCTGGTAGCCGTCGACGCAGTTCTCCTTGGCGATCTGGTCGGAGAAGCTGGTGCCGCCCTTCTGCGCCTGCGCGCACCAGGCGTCCTTGTTGTTGTCGTAGAAGGACTGCTTCCACTGCCGGTCCGGCACCCGGCCGGTGACCTCGCTGGGCAGGTCGATGCCGGTCTTGGCGCCGAGGCCGAACTGGTGGGCGGTCTTGAAGAACCAGTCGCCCGGCTCCTTCTTCGGCTTGATGCCGCCGTCCTTCATCCACTGGTCGTACGCCAGGCCGTAGAAGACGGTGTCGCAGGAGACCTCCAGCGCCTTCTCCAGGGAGATGGAGCCGAAGTTCTCGCTCTCGAAGTTCTTGAACTCGCGGCCGCCGATGGTCATGCTCTTCGGGCACGCGTACGTCCCGTCGAGCGAGTAGCCGGCCTCGACGGCGGCGGTGGTGGAGACGACCTTGAAGGTCGAGCCGGGGGCGGACTGACCCTGTATGGCCCGGTTCAGCAGCGGGAAGTTGGAGTCCTTGCTGGTCAGCGACTGGTAGTCCTTGCCGGTGATGCCGCCCACCCAGAGGTTGGGGTCGTAGGTCGGCGCACTGGACATCGCGACGATCCGGCCGGTGTGGACGTCCATCACCACGGCGGCGCCGGAGTCGGCCTCGTAGTTGCGGTTGGTGACCTTGTCGAAGGTCTTCCGGGCGTCGGCCATGGCCTGCGCCAGGTTGTCCTCGACCACCTTCTGCACCCGGGCGTCGATGCTGGTGACCAGGTTGTTGCCGGTCTGCGGGGCGGCGGTGCCGGCGGTGCCGATCACCCGGCCGAGGTTGTCCACCTCCAGCTGGGTGATGCCGGCGGTGCCGCGCAGGTCGCGGTCGTACACCGACTCCAGGCCGGCCCGGCCGATCTGGTCGGCCGGCAGGTAGCGGTCCAGGCCGGCCTTGGAGGCGGTCTTGCTGACCTCCTCGTCGGTGACCGGCGAGAGGTAGCCGAGCACCTGCGCCATGTTGGCGCCCTCGGCACCGGTATAGCGGCGCACGGCGGTGGGCTGCGCGGTGACCCCGGGGAAGTCCTCGCGGCGCTCCATTATCTGCATCGCCTGCTGGGTGGTCGCCTCCTTGGTGACCGGGATCGGCTGGTAGGGCGAGCCGTTCCAGCAGGGCTGCGGGGTCTTGGCGTCGCAGAGCCGGGTCTTCTCCTGCACGTCCTTGGCGGGCATCCCCAGCACCTCGGCCAGCCGGCCGAGCACCGCCTTGCCGCCGTCCTTCTGCTGCAGCAGCGAGGTGCGGCTGACCGAGACCACCAGCCGGGCCTCGTTGCCGGCCAGGATCCGCCCGGAGGCGTCCAGGATCTCGCCGCGGACGGCCGGTTCGACCACCTCGCGGATGTGGTTGCCGGTCGCCTTGGCGGTGTAGACGCTGGCGTTGCGGATCTGCAGGTACCACAGCCGTCCGCCGAGGGTGGCGAGCAGCGACAGGACCAGGATCTGCAGCACCACCAGACGGATCGTCACCCGCCGGGTACGGCCGGTCTCGGGGATGTTGCTCACGTCTCGTGCGCTCCAGGATGCGGGAAGTCGGGAGGTCGGGGGCCGGGCCGGTTACGGGCGCCGGACGAAGCCGGGCATGCGCCGCTTCTTGTAGGACGGGCCGGACGAGGCCTCGCGCGTGGTGCGGTAGCGGGCCAGCGTGCCCAGGCCGGAGCCGCCCTGGTCGTCATCGGTGGCCGCGGTCACCGGGTCGCGCCCGAAGCGGCGGCCGACCAGCATCACCAGCGGCACCACGAACGGCGCCAGCAGCACGTCGTACAGCAGGGCGCTGACCACCAGGCCGCCGAGGCCGACGTGCCGGGCCGCGGTGTCGCCGACCAGGGCGCCGACCATCGCGTACAGCAGGGTGGAGGCGACCGCCGCGGCGGCCACCACCATCAGCGCGCTGGACACCGACCGCTGGCGGCCGTGGTCCGGGCGCAGCAGCCCTGCGGCGTAGCCCATCAGGCAGAGCACCAGCGCGTAGCGGCCGATCGCGTGGTCGGAGGGCGGCGCGAGGTCGGCCAGCAGGCCGGCCGAGAAGCCGACCACGCAGCCGCCGGACGGCCCGTAGACCATGGCCAGGCCGACCACGACGAGCAGCAGTATGTCCGGGGTGGCCCCCGGGAGCTGGAGCCGTCCGAAGACGCTGACCTGGAGGATCAGGCCGAGCAGGATCAGGCCGGCGGAGACGGGGATGCGGGCGAGGCGCATGGCTCAGTTCCCCCCAGTGGGCTTGGCGGGCGGGGCGGCGGGCGCGGCCGGGGTCTGGGCCGGGGCCGGCGGCAGGACGGCGTCGCGCGGGTCGGCGCGCGGCGGCACGACCACCACGCCGACCAGGTCCAGCCGGGTGAACTGGACGAAGGGCTCGACCAGGATGGTCTTGGTCAGCTGGCCCGGGGTGGCCTCGACCTCGACGACCTTGCCGACCGGCACGCCGGGCACGAACGGGCGGCCGCTCTGCGAGCCGAAGGTGACCAGCCGGTCGCCGGCCTTGACCTGGGCCTTGCCGTTGAGCAGCGAGACCTTCATCGGGCTGGTGCCGCCGCCGGAGGCGAAGCCGATCTCGCCGGAGGCCTCCAGCCGGGTGCCGGCAGAGAAGCCGGGGTCGGAGGCGAGCAGCACGGTGGCGGTGGTCGGGGCGACGGTGGTGATCCGGCCGACCAGGCCCTGACCGTTGATCACCGTCATGTCGCGGGTGAGGCCGTCGTCGCTGCCGGCGTCGACGGTGATGGTCCAGGAGAAGCCCTGGGCCGGGCCGATCGCGATGACCTGGGCGGCCTTGACGGTGTAGCCGCCGGCGCCGGCGGTGCGCAGCAGGTCGTCGAGCTGCTTGGTGCGCCCGGTGGCCATGTCGGAGGAGGCGAGCTTCTGCCGCAGTTCGGTGTTCTCGCGGGCGAGCTCGTCGGTGCGGCCGTTGTTGGAGGCGGCGTCGCGGAAGGCCCGGACGGTGTCGGCGACCGGGTCGACGACGGTGGCGGCGCCGCGCTCGACCGGGCCGAGGACGCTGGCGGCGGCGTGTCGGGCACCGCCGAGGGGGGAGCTCTCACCGCCCTTGATGTCCACGGTGACGAGTGCGAAGGCGACGGCCACCAGCAGGATGAGCAGCAGCCGGCTTTCTCGTGTGTCCCTCACGGTGCTGGTACTGCCCCTTCGTACCTGGTCGGCCGCCCGGGCTGTGGGGCCCGGGCGGCAGCCCGTTCAGTTGAGTGTCGGATGTCTCGGTGGTGCTAACGGCGCGGGGAGGCGTCCAGTACCTGCTGGAGCGCCTCGAACTCCTCGACGCACTTGCCGGAGCCGAGCGCGACCGAGTCGAGCGGGTTCTCGGCGATGTGGATCGGCATGCCGGTCTCGCGGCGCAGCCGCTCGTCGAGGCCGCGCAGCAGGGCGCCGCCGCCGGTGAGCACGATGCCGCGGTCCATCACGTCGCCGGCCAGCTCGGGCGGGCACTGGTCGAGGGTGGTCTTCACGGCGTCGATGATCGAGTTGACCGGCTCGTCGATGGCCTCGCGGACCTCGGCGGCGGAGATGACCACGGTCTTGGGCAGGCCGCTGACCAGGTCGCGGCCGCGGATCTCGGCGTGCTCGTCCTTCTCGCCCTCCAGGCCGAAGGCGCTGCCGATGCTCATCTTGATCTGCTCGGCGCTGCGCTCGCCGAGGAGCAGCGAGTACTCCTTCTTGATGTGCTGGACGATCGCGTTGTCCAGCTCGTCGCCGGCGACCCGGATGGACTGGGCGGTGACGATGCCGCCGAGGGAGATGACCGCGACCTCGGTGGTGCCGCCGCCGATGTCGACGACCATGTTGCCGGTGGCCTCGTGGACGGGCAGCCCGGCGCCGATGGCGGCGGCCATCGGCTCCTCGATGATGTGTACCTGGCGGGCGCCGGCCTGCGAGGAGGCCTCGATCACGGCGCGGCGCTCGACTCCGGTGATGCCGGAGGGCACGCAGACCACGACCCGGGGGCGGGCGAGGTAGCGGCGGCGGTGGATCTTGAGGATGAAGTAGCGGAGCATCCGCTCGGTGATCTCGAAGTCGGCGATCACGCCGTCCTTGAGCGGGCGGATGGCGACGATGTTGCCCGGCGTCCGGCCGATCATCTTCTTCGCCTCGGCACCGACCGCCAGGATGCCGCCGGTGTTGGTGTTCACCGCGACGACGGACGGCTCGTTGAGGACGATCCCCTTGCCCCTGACGTACACCAGCGTGTTGGCAGTTCCAAGGTCGATCGCCAAGTCGCGGCCGATGAACGACAGGTTGCTCGCCATGGGGTGTGGTTGCCTTCCCGGGCTCGGAGTTCATAGGGGGGTTGGACGAGAGCGCGCCCACGCTCGGGCGGAGCCAGCTGAGCTGCCTTACCGGGCCCTTGAGTCGCGTCCATCGTAGTCACGCGGCGCGGCACGGACGTCGATGCGGGGCATACCGTCCATTGTCCGGAGCGTGTTCGCTTCTCCGGGCATTGGGACGCCGTGTCGGCACCTCTGGTTGCTTATTTCACGATAAAAGTGCCCCGGCCGGGCCAATGGTCCCGACCGGGGCAGTGCCAAGGTCCCTCGGGCGTGTCGCCCGGCTGGACTCAGGCGTGCGCCGGGAAGAAGATCTTGATCTCGCGCTCGGCCGACTCCGGGGAGTCCGAGGCGTGGATCAGGTTCTCGCGGGTGATCGTCGCGTAGTCGCCGCGGATGGTGCCGGCCCCGGCCTCCAGCGGGTTGGTCGCACCGGCCAGCATCCGGATGCCGCGGACGACCTCCTCGCCCTCGACGATCAGGGCGATCGACGGACCGGAGGTCATGAACTCCAGCAGCGGCTCGTAGAACGGGCGGCCGACGTGCTCCGCGTAGTGCTGCTCCAGCGTCGCCCGGTCGAAGGTGCGCAGCTCGACGGCGGTGAGCCGCCAGCCGGCCTTGCGCTCGATGCGGCTGATGATCTCGCCGGCCAGGCCACGCTGGACGGCGTCGGGCTTGAGCAGGACGAGAGTGCGCTGGGACACGGTGCGTCTCCTGGGGATTCGGTACGGCAAGGCAGTCGGGCCGACGGGCGGGAGCCGACACGGCAGAGATTACCTTGCGTGTGCGGCGTGTCGGCCCGCCGGTCCGGGCCCTAGACCGGTACGGCAGCCGCCTCGGCGGCGGCCCGGGCGGCCTTGAACTCGTCCACCTTGCGGCCGTAGTGCACCGAGCACCACCACAGGCCGGCGAAGACCACACCGAGGCCGAACATGGTCGGCAGGATGAAGCCGCTGGCGATCAGGCCGATCTGCAGCGCCCAGCCGACGGCCACCGCACCAGGGCGGTTGATCATGCCGCAGAGCGCGATGCACAGCGCCATGACGATCCCGGTGACGATCCAGATCGTGGCCGTGGAGACGCTCGACAGCTGCATCGCGACCAGCGCGGCGAACATCGCCAGGAGAGCCTCGCCGATCAGGGTCGAGGAGCAGAGGGTCCTCATGTCACTTCCTCCCGAGCAGCAGGCGGGCCTCGCCCACCGTGATGACCGAACCGGTGACCAGCACCCCGGCGCCGCCGAGGTCGCCCTCCTCCTCGGCGAGGGTGACGGCGGCCGCGATGGCGTCGTCGAGCCGGGGCTCGACCTGGACGCGGTCCTCGCCGAAGATGTCGACGGCCAGCGCCGCCAACTCGTCGACGTCCATCGCGCGGTGGGTGGAGTTCTGGGTGATGACGACCTCGGCGAGGACCGGCTCGAAGGCCTCCAGCACGCCGGCCACGTCCTTGTCCCCGGAGGTGCCGATCACGCCGACGAGCCGGGTGAAGCCGAAGGACTCGCCGAGGGCGGCGACGGTGGCACGGGCGCCGTGCGGGTTGTGCGCGGCGTCCAGGATGATCGTGGGGCTGCGGCGGACGACCTCCAGGCGGCCGGGCGAGGAGACGCCGGAGAAGGCCTGGCGGACCTTGTCCACGTCGAGCTGCCCGCCGCGGGCGCCGCCGACGCCGAAGAAGGCCTCGACCGCGGCCAGCGCCAGCACCGCGTTGTGCGCCTGGTGCTCGCCGTGCAGCGGGATGAAGACGTCCTCGTACTCCTCGCCGCCGAGCCCGCGCAGCGTCACCAGCTGGCCGCCGACGCCGAGCTCACGGCGGATCACGCCGAACTCCATGCCCTCGCGGGCCACCGTGGCGTCGACCTCGACGGCGCGCCGCAGGATGTTCTGGGCGGCGTCCAGCTGCTGCTGGGCGACGACGGCGACGGCACCGGACTTGATGATCCCGGACTTCTCGACCGCGATCTCGCCGGTGGTCTCGCCGAGCTTGTCGGTGTGGTCCAGCCCGATCGGGGTGATCACGGCGACGGCGGCGTCGATGACGTTGGTGGCGTCCCAGGAGCCGCCCATGCCGACCTCGACCACGGCGACGTCCACGGGGGCGTCGGCGAAGGCGGCGTAGGCCATGCCGGTCAGCACCTCGAAGAAGGACATCGGCACCGGCTGCGCCGCGTCGACCATCTGCACGTACGGCTCGATGTCGCGGTAGACCTCGACGAAGCGCTCGGGGGTGATCGGGGCGCCGTCCAGGGTGATCCGCTCGGTGACGCTCTCCACGTGCGGGCTGGTGTAGCGGCCCGTGCGCAGTTCGAAGGTGTTGAGCAGCTGCTCGATCATCCGGGCGGTGGAGGTCTTGCCGTTGGTCCCGGTGATGTGGATGGAGGGGAAGGACCGCTGGGGCTGGCCCAGGATGTCCATCAGCGCCTCGATCCGGTCGAGCGAGGGCTCCAGCTTGTTCTCCGGCCAGCGCTTGGAGAGCTCCACCTCGACATCGCGCAGGGTGTCGTCGGTGTCACCGTCGGCGGGGCGGAGGGTGTACGGGTTCGGGTCGGCCTTGTCGCTCACGACCACAGTCTACGGAGGGTTGGCGGGCCGTCCTCACGGGGTGAGAACGACCACTTTGGTCGGAGTTTCCAATTTGCCCCCTTTACTATCTCTTTGGCGAATTTGAACCGCGACGAAGCATCGATTCGCACCCCCTGGAGCCGCGCCGCCTTTGATCACGAGGAGTACCACGCCATGCCCGACGCTCTGCACGACTGGATCGTGCTCCGCCAGGACGCCATCGTCTGGTTCGCCGGACTGGTCTCACTGGCGCTCGTCGGCTACATGGCCTTCGTCTTCGGACGCTTCCTCCTGTACTGGGCCGGCTCCCGGCACGCCTTCCGGCACAACCGGCCCGCCGAACCCGGCGACCCGGCCGCCTTCCAGTGGCACCTGGTGATCCCCTGCCGCGACGAGGAGGCCGTGGTCACCCAGACCCTGGCCGGCCTGCGCGCCGGTGCGCCCGAGGCCCACCTGTGGGTGATCGACGACGACAGCGAGGACGCCACCCGCGACCTCGTCCTCGCCGCCGCGGCCCACGACGACCGCGTCCACCTCGTCCAGCGCCGCCGCCCGCACGCCCGGATCGGCAAGGGCGCCGCCCTCAACGCCGCCTACCGCGAGGTCACCGCCTGGCTGCCCGAGGACACCGACCGCTCCCGCGTGGTGATCGGCGTCGTCGACGCCGACGGACGGCTCGACCCCGGCACCCTCCCCCAGGTCTGCAACGGCAAGGCGCTCGGCCGCCCCGACACCGGCGCCGTCCAGATCGGCGTGCGGATGCGCAACGCCGACGACGAACTCCCGCTGCCCGGCCGCGGCCGGGCCGCCAACGCGTTCGCCCGCGCCCTGGTCCGGATGCAGGACGTCGAGTTCCAGGCCAACAACGCCGGCATGCAGCTGCTGCGCCGCCGCACCGGCAGCGTCGGCCTCGGCGGGAACGGCCAGTTCGTCCGCCTCACCGCCCTCGACTCGCTCACCGCCGAGGAGGGCCGGGCCGGCCGCCCCTGGCCCGAGCGCGCCCTGCTGGAGGACTACGAGTCCGGCCTCGACCTGCGCCTGGCCGGCTGGCGGCTCACCCACGTCACCGAGACCCAGGTCTCCCAGGAGGGCCTGATCTCGCTGCGCCGCTTCCTCACCCAGCGCACCCGCTGGGCCCAGGGCAACATGCAGTGCCTGCGCTACACCGGCCGGGTGCTGCGCTCCCCCTTCTACACCTGGTCCGGCAAGGCCGAGGTGCTGTACACCTTCCTGCAGCCCGTCGTCTGCGTGCTGCTGGTCCTGCTGTTCCCGCTCTCGCTCGGGATCACGGCGGCCGGGCTGGTGCTCTTCCCCGCCGAGACCGCCGACTTCCACGTCAGGTTCGGCCCGTGGATGCTGCTCGCCTTCGCGGTCGCCACCCTGCCGATGGTGTTCTGGGGCTTCGCCTACCGCCGGCTCGTCCACCCCGACCGCGGCCGGCTCACCGGACTGCTCTGGGGCGTCCTGATCTGGCTCTACGCCTACCACCTCTTCGTGGTCGCCACCCGGGCCGCCGCCCGGATGCTGCTCGGCCGCAACGGCTGGGCCAAGACCCGGCGCAACGCCGAGAAGGTCGCCCTCGGCTCCCCCACCGCCCTTGAGTCCTGAGCCTCAGTCCTGAGCCCCGCGTTTGAGCCCCACGCCTGAGCCCTGAGCTGCCCCACCCCCTCGGAGCCTCCCCATGAGCATGTGCCTTCCCCCCGCCAGCGTCGCCGTCGTCCTGGGCACCCGCCCCGAACTGGTCAAGCTCGCCCCGCTGATCCACGAACTCGGCGACGCCACCCGTCTGGTGCACACCGGCCAGCACTGGGACGAGGCGATGTCCGGCCGCTTCCTGCGCGACCTCGACCTGCCCCGCCCCGAGCTGCTCACCGGCGTCGGCGGGCGCCCCCGGGCCGGCCAGATCGCCCAGTCCCTCGGCCAGCTGGACGCCGCCTTCGCCGAGGACCGCCCCGCCGCCGTCGTCGTCCAGGGCGACACCAACGCCACCCTCGCCGGGGCGCTGGCCGCCAACGCCCGGGAGATCCCGCTGGTGCACGTCGAGGCCGGGCTGCGCAGCTTCGACCGGGCGATGCCCGAGGAGCACAACCGGGTGATGGTCGACCACGTCTCCGACCTGCTCTGCGCCGCCACCGGGGACAACGTCGCCAACCTGCGCGCCGAGGCCCTCGCCGAGGAGCGGATCGCGCTCACCGGCAACACCGTCGTCGAGGTGGTCCGCCGTCAGCTGCCGGCCGCGGCCGACCGCGCCGCGCTGCTCGCCGCGCACGGGCTGCGCCCGGACGGCTACGTGCTGGCCACCGTGCACCGCCCGGAGAACACCGACACCGCCGAGGCGCTGGGCGCCGTGCTGGCCGAACTGGACCGGATCGCCCGGGCGGGCACCCCGGTGCTGTTCCCGATGCACCCGCGCACCCGGGCCGCCGTCGAGCGCTTCGCACTGGACGCCCTGCTGGAGCGCCTGGCCGTCACCGGGCCGGTCGGGTACGCCGACTTCCTGGGACTGGCGAGCCACGCCGCACTGCTGGTCTCCGACTCCGGCGGCGTGCAGGAGGAGTGCACCGTGCTCGGCCGCCCGCTGCTAGTGGTGCGCCGCTCCACCGAGCGTCCGGAGGCGGTGGCGGCGGGCTTCGCCGCGCTGGTGGGCCCCGACGAGGACCTGGGCGAGCTGGCCCGGGCCTGGCTGGCCGACACCCCCGAGCGGCTCGCCCGGCTCGCGGCCACCCCGAGCCCGTACGGCGACGGCCTGGCCTCGGCGCGGATCGCCGCGCTCACCGCCGCGGTCGCCGAGCCGGCCGAGCCGGCCCAGCCCGGAGCAGTCGGTACCGCAGCAACCGACTCCACGGCACGGCCGTCGGCCGCCTAGCGCCCTCTTGACAGCCGGATTGGTCTACTCCACCTTGTGAGTCAAGTCTCCTTCCCCGACAGGGACTTGAGTTGTCGGTAGCTCCCGCACGCGCACCATCGACACCCCGGACGGCGCTCCACCCCCACCACTCAGGCGCGCCGCCGGGCCTCCCCCACAGGAGATGGAGTCATGCCACCTGCCCGACACCGGCGCCCACGCGCCGCCCACACCCTGATCGCCGGGGCCTGCGCCGTCGCCCTCGGCCTGAGCGGGCTCGCCCTCGCCACCGGCACCGGCGCCCAGGCCGCCGACCCCGACCTGATCGCCAACGGCGGCTTCGAGACCGGCACCCTGTCCGGCTGGTCCTGCGGCAACGGCGCCGTCCAGAGCACGACCGCACACTCCGGCCGCTACGCCCTGCAGTCCACCCCGGGCTCGGGCGACACCGGCGAGTGCACCCAGACCGTCGCCGTGCAGCCCTCCTCGACGTACACGCTGAGCTCCTGGGTCCAGGGCTCGTACGTCTACCTGGGCGCCCGCGGCACCGGCGGCACCGACCCCGGCACCTGGACGAACTCCACCGGCTGGGCCCAGCTGAGCACCGGCTTCACCACCGGCCCGGGCACCACCAGCGTCACCGTCTACCTGCACGGCTGGTACGGGCAGCCCGCCTTCCTCGCCGACGACGTCTCACTGATCGGCCCGGGCGGCCCGCAGCCCTCCCAGAGCCCGACCGCCACCACGTCCCCGAGCCCCACCGGCACCGGCAGCCCCTCCCCCACGGACACCGGCACCGGCAGCCCGACCGCCACCTCGACCGGCAAGCCGCCCGGCCTGCCCAAGCACATCCTGACCGGCTACTGGCAGAACTTCGACAACGGCGCCACCGTCCAGCGGATCAGCGACGTCCCGGCCGCCTACGACATCATCGCGGTCTCCTTCGCCGACGCCACCAGCACGCCGGGCGGGCTGGGCTTCACCCTGGACCCCGCCCTCTCCTCCCGCCTCGGCGGCTACACCGACGCCCAGTTCAAGGCCGACATCGCGGCCAAGCGGGCGGCCGGCAAGAAGGTGGTGCTCTCGGTCGGCGGGCAGAACGGCACGGTGTCGGTGAGCGACCCGACCTCGGCGGCCAACTTCGCCGACACCGCCCGGGCGCTGATGCAGGGCTACGGCTTCGACGGGATCGACATCGACCTGGAGAACGGTGTCAACGCCGTCTACCTGGGCCAGGCGCTGCACTCGCTGGCCGCGAAGAGCGGCAGCGGGTTCGTCCTCACCATGGCGCCGCAGACCATCGACATGCAGTCGACCGGCATGGAGTACTTCAAGCTGGCGCTGAACGTGAAGGACATCCTCACCATCGTCAACATGCAGTACTACAACTCCGGTGCGATGAACGGCTGCGACGGCAACGTCTACTCGCAGGGCACCGAGGACTTCCTCACCGGGCTGGCCTGCATCCAGCTCAAGGGCGGGCTGCGGCCCGACCAGGTGGGGCTCGGGGTGCCGGCCTCCACCAGCGCGGCGGGCGGCGGGTACGTCAGCCCGAGCGTGGTCGACAACGCGCTGGACTGCCTGGCCGCCGGCACCAACTGCGGCAGCTACAAGCCCGACACCACCTGGCCGGGCATCGGCGGGGCGATGACCTGGTCGACCAACTGGGACGCCAAGGCGGGCAACCCGGTCGCGGGCACCATCGGCGCGCACCTGCACGCCATGCCGTGACGCCCCTCCCCGGACCGGGGTTCAGACCCCGGCCCGGGCCTCCGGGACGTGGGCCGCGGGCCCGCCGTGCCGGCGGCGCAACTCGGCCGTGATCTCGGCCAGTTCGCCCTCGGGCAGCAGCGGCAGCATCATCGCGACGCCCTGGAGCAGACCGCCGAGCAGGAAGGTGGTGTCGGCGGTCGAGGCGACCAGGCCGCGCACCTCGGCCACCTCGCCGGCGGCCACCGCCTCGATCAGCCGGGCGGCGTCCGCACTCTCCTCGTCCACCGCGACCGCGCCGTTGTCGGCCGGGGCGCGCCGGGCCATCGCCCGCAGCACCCGGTCGCCGACCTCGGGCGCGTACGCCTTGCGGACGGCCTCGGCGGCGATCCAGGCGAGCAGGGTGGTCACCTCGCGCTCGGCCCGCTCGGCGAGGAGCAGGTCCAGCTCGTGGTCGAAGGCGAGCTGGTTGCCATGACGGAACGCCAGCAGCAGGGTCGCCGCCCTGGCCTTGGCCTCCTCCACCGCCTCGGCAGGCAGTTCGCCGGCCAATTCCTCGGTCACCACCACGCCATGCCCTCCCGTCCGTCGGCTCAGCAGGAACGCTCAGCAGAAACACCCGTCAGAAACTCCGTGCACACCGTACACATCCGACCTGCAAACTTCCGCGAACCCGCGCGGGCAAGACCGGAATGAATTCGGAAGGAATAGGACCTCACCCGGTCCAGGATGAATATTCGCCGGAAGGGAGCAATGTTGATGGGCTATTAGGCGTAGCAAAAAGAACACCGCCGCCGCGCCCGGCCGAGCCGCCCGGAAACGCCGGAGGGGCCGCACCCCGCGCGTCGCGGAGTGCGGCCCCTCACGGACCGGTGCGGGCTCAGCCCTGCGGCAGCGCCGCGAGCTGGGCGGTGATCCGGGCGATGTCGGCCTCGGCGGCCTCCTGACGGCCCCGGATCTTGGCGACCACCTCGTCCGGCGCCTTGGCGAGGAACGCCTCGTTGCCGAGCTTGGCCGTGGTCTGCGCCTTCTCCTTCTCGGCGGCCGCGAGGTCCTTGGCGAGGCGCTTGCGCTCCGCCGCGACGTCGATGGTGCCGGAGAGGTCGAGCGCGACGGTGGCGCCGGCGACCGGGAGCGAGGCGGTGGCCGCGAAGCCCTCCTCGGGGACGGTCAGCCGCAGCAGCGAGCGGATCGCGTCCTCGTGGACGGCCAGCACGGTGCCGTCCAGCTCCAGCTTCGCCGGGACGCGCTGCGCGGGCTGCAGGCCCTGGTCCGAGCGGAACCGGCGGACCTCGGTGACGACCTGCTGCAGCGTGGCGATCTCGGCCTCGGCGGCGGTGTCACGGAACCCGCCGTCCGTCGGCCAGTCGGCGACCACCAGCGACTCGGCGCCGGTCAGCGCCGTCCACAGGGCCTCGGTGACGAACGGGACCACCGGGTGCAGCAGCCGCAGCGTGGTGTCCAGGACCTCGCCGAGCACCCGGCGCGCGGCGTCGGCCTGCGGGCCGCCCTTGGCCAGGGTGGTCTTGGAGAGCTCGACGTACCAGTCGAAGACCTCGTCCCACGCGAAGTGGTAGAGCGCGTCCGAGGCCTTGGCGAACTCGTAGCCGTCGTAGAGCGCGTCCACCTCGGCGATGGTGGCGTTCAGCCGCGACAGGATCCAGCGGTCCACTGCGGTGAGCTGCTCCGGCGCGGGCAGCGGGCCCTCGACGGTGGCGCCGTTCATCAGCGCGAAGCGGGTCGCGTTCCAGATCTTGTTGCAGAAGTTGCGCGAGCCCTTGACCCAGTCCTCGCCGATCGGCACGTCGGCGCCCGGGTTGGCGCCGCGAGCCAGGGTGAAGCGGACGGCGTCGGCGCCGTAGGCGTCCATCCAGTCCAGCGGGTCCACGGCGGTGCCCGAGGACTTCGACATCTTCTTGCCGAACTCGTCGCGGACCAGGCCGGTCAGGGCGACGGTCTTGAACGGCGCCTCACCGTCCATCGCGTACAGGCCGAACATCATCATCCGGGCGACCCAGAAGAAGATGATGTCGTGGCCGGTGACCAGGACGTCGGTCGGGTAGAACTTCTCGAGCTCCGGGGTCCGTTCCGGCCAGCCGAGCGTCGAGAACGGCCACAGGCCGGAGGAGAACCAGGTGTCCAGGACGTCAGGGTCCTGGTGCCAGCCCTCGCCGGTGGGCGGCTGCTCGTCCGGGCCGACGCAGACGACCTCGCCGTCCGGGCCGTACCAGACCGGGATCCGGTGGCCCCACCACAGCTGGCGCGAGATGCACCAGTCGTACATGTTGTCGACCCAGTCGAAGTAGCGGCGCTCCAGCTCCTTCGGGTGGATCTCCACCTTGCCGTCGCGCACGGCGTCGCCGGCGGCCTTCGCCAGCGGCTCGACCTTGACCCACCACTGGAGCGACAGCCGCGGCTCGACCACAGTGTGGCAGCGCGAGCAGTGGCCGACCGAGTGCATGTACGGGCGCTTCTCGGCGACGATCCGGCCCTGCTCGCGCAGCGCGCCGACCACGGCCGAGCGGGCCTCCAACCGGTCCAGGCCGAGGAAGGGGCCGTGCACGGTGATCGCACCGCGCTCGTCCATGATGCTCAGGTTGGGCAGGTTGTGGCGCTGGCCGATCGCGAAGTCGTTGGGGTCGTGCGCGGGCGTCACCTTGACGGCGCCGGTGCCGAACTCCGGGTCGACGTGCTCGTCCGCGACGACCGGGATCTCACGGTCGGTCAGCGGCAGCTTGATGGTCCGGCCGACCAGGTGCCGGTACCGCTCGTCGTCCGGGTGGACGGCCACGGCGGTGTCGCCCAGCATCGTCTCGGCCCGGGTCGTGGCGACGACGATCGAGTCCTCGCCCTCGCCGTAGCGGATCGAGACCAGCTCGCCGGGGACCTCCTCGTGCTCCACCTCGATGTCGGACAGGGCGGTGAGGCAGCGCGGGCACCAGTTGATGATGCGCTCGGCCCGGTAGATCAGGCCGTCGTCGAAGAGGCGCTTGAAGATGGTCTGAACGGCCTGCGAGAGCCCCTCGTCCATGGTGAAGCGCTCGCGCGACCAGTCCACGCCGTCGCCCAGGCGGCGCATCTGGCCGAGGATCCGGCCGCCGTAGTTCTCCTTCCACTCCCAGACCTTCTCGACGAAGGCCTCGCGGCCCAGGTCGTGGCGGGACAGGCCCGACTCGGCGAGCTGCTGCTCCACCTTGTTCTGGGTGGCGATGCCCGCGTGGTCCATACCCGGCAGCCAGAGCGTCTCGAAGCCCTGCATCCGCTTTCGGCGGGTCAGGGCGTCCATCAGCGTGTGCTGGAAGGCGTGGCCCAGGTGCAGGGCCCCGGTCACGTTCGGCGGGGGGATGACGATGGTGAACGGGGGCTTGTCGCTCTTGGCGTCCGCGGTGAAGTAGCCACGCTCTACCCAGCGCTCGTACAGCTCGCCCTCTACGTCCGCGGGGGTGTAGGTCGTCGGGAGAGTGGCTGCTTCGTCCCCGGCAAAGGTGCTCACGGGGTGCTGGTTCGTCGTGTCGGTCACGACGCACAGTTTACGTAACCGCAGGCCCGTGTTACGAACCGCTTTCTCCGCGCGGACGCGACCCGCCCGAACGGCTCGGCGGAGGACACCGTACGGTACCGTTCCCGGGCACTCGTCCGGTGTCCGCACGGACCCCGGGACGACACGACGACAGGCCGCGGGTGCGGCGGGGGAGCACGGACGCAGATGTACGGCCAGGGCCAGCAGTATCCGCAGGGACAACCGCAGGGACAGCCTCAGCCGTACGGGGGTCAGCCCCCGTACGGCCCGCCGCAACCGCCGCCGCCCTACGGCGCCCCGCAGCAGCCGCCCCAGTACGGCTACCCGCCGCAGGACGGCCAGCCCTACGGCGCTCCCCAGCCGCCCTACGGCGCCCCGCAGCAGCCGTACGGCGCCCCGCAGCCCCCGTACGGCTACCCGCCGCAGGCCCCGTACGGCCAGCCGGGCCAGCCGGGCCAGCCGGGCTACCCGCCGCCGCCGAAGAAGGGCCGGACCGGCCTGGTGGTCGGCCTGGTCGTGGGCACACTGGTGCTGGGCGGCGGCGGCTTCGCCGCGTGGAAGTTCCTCGGCGACGACCAGGGCGGCCAGTACAAGATCTCCGCGCCGCAGTCGCTGCCGGACGGCTACACCCAGAAGTCGGCCAAGGAGGAGGCCGTCGACCCGGCCAAGCCCGAGGCGGCGAAGTTCGGCAAGAACCTCAACGTGCTGGTGGCCAGCTACAGCAAGGGCTCCGACGCGCTCGACACGCTCTCCGTGGTCGGCGTCTACGGGGAGCTCAACGACCCCGGCCAGATCATCGACGACTCGAAGAAGGACAGCGGCGGGCTGACCTGGTCCACGCCGCTGACGGACTTCCCGGCGCAGGACGGCCACAGCTCCTCGGCGAAGCTCGCCTGCGGCGTGGCCAGCGTCATCGCGGGCAAGGCCGGGCCCACGGTCTGCGTGTGGGCGGACAAGTCCACCACCGGCCGGATCACCTTCAGCAAGATCAGCCTGACCGGCGGCGGCCAGGGCCTCACCCCGGCCCAGGCCGCGGACAGGACCCGGGCGATCCGCGATGCCATGGTCGTCGCCAAGTAACCGGGGCACCGCCCCGCCACGTCACCACCACGTCCCCGCCGCCGCCGGCCGCGCCGGGCGGCACCCGGGCATCGCCATCAGAGAGGCCTCGCGTGACCGAGCAGAACCCCTACGGCCCCCCGCCGCAGCCGGGACACGACGCACCGCCGCCCCCGCCGGCCCCGCCGGGCTACGGCGGCATCCCGCCGCAGAGCCCCCCGCCCGGCTACCCGCCGGTCGGCGAGCCGGGCGCCTACCCCGGGTACGGCGCCTACCCGCCGGTGCCGCCGCCGCGCAAGTCCCGCAAGACGCTCTGGACCGTGCTCGGCGTCGTCGGCGCCTTCGTGCTGCTGGGCGGCGGCGCGCTCGCCTACTTCGTCTACGACGTCGCCAGCAGCGCGGGCACCCAGAAGATCGTCCTGCCAGCCACGTTCAAGGACCTGCGCCAGAGCGACGACCCCCAGGTCGCCGACACCCTGGAGAAGGGGCTCACCTCCAGCTTCGGCAAGGGCGACGGCAACTGGAGCCCCACCGGGGTGGGCGCCCTCTACCAGAACGCGCAGTCGGACCCGCAGCTGGTCGTGTTCGGGGGCTACGGCAAGGTCCTGGCGCCGAAGCAGGAACTGAACCAGGCGTTCCAGGGCATGGCGTCCACCGGTCGCAAGCTCGACAACCGGCACGTGGTGGACGCCGGCCCCAAGGGCGGCGCGATGGAGTGCGCCACCGTCGTCGGCGGCGAGGGCGAGGCCGGGACCACGATGGGCATCTGCGCCTGGGCCGACAGCAGCGGCCTGGTGATGGTCATGACGGTGGCCGACCCGAGCGCCCAGCCGGACCTGGACAAGCTCGCCGCCGACACCCGCGACCTGCGCGCGGTCGCCGAGGTCCCCAAGTAGTCCACCGGGAACCGCCGGTGACCCTCCGGGCACCGGGAGACGCCAAAGGGCCCCGCACCGGTCGGTGCGGGGTCCTTGCGGATGCGGCGGGCGCGGGTCAGGCGCTCTTCTCGCGCCGCTCGCGCTTGATCATGTCGCGCGGGACGAGGGTGGGGATGGCGTGCTTGGAGACCACGTCCCCGGTGACCACCACGCGGGCGACGTCCTGACGCGAGGGCACCTCGTACATCACGGACATCAGCACCTCCTCCATGATGGCCCGCAGACCGCGCGCGCCGGTGCCGCGCAGGATCGCCTGGTCGGCGATCGCCTCCAGCGCGTCCCTGGAGAACTCCAGCTCCACGCCGTCCAGTTCGAAGAGCTTGCGGTACTGCTTGACCAGCGCGTTCTTCGGCTCGGTGAGGATCTGCAGGAGCGCCTCGCGGTCCAGGTTGTGGACGCTGGTGATCACCGGCAGCCGGCCGATGAACTCGGGGATCATGCCGAACTTCACCAGGTCCTCGGGCATCACCTGGCGGAAGTGGTCGCTGGCGTCCGACTCCCGCTTGGAGCGGATGTTGGCGCCGAAGCCGATGCCCTTGGCGCCGGCCCGGCCCTCGATGATCCGCTCCAGGCCGGCGAACGCGCCGCCGACGATGAACAGCACGTTGGTGGTGTCGATCTGGATGAACTCCTGGTGCGGGTGCTTGCGCCCGCCCTGCGGCGGCACCGAGGCGGTGGTGCCCTCCAGGATCTTCAGCAGCGCCTGCTGCACGCCCTCGCCGGAGACGTCCCGGGTGATCGACGGGTTCTCGCTCTTGCGCGCGACCTTGTCGATCTCGTCGATGTAGATGATCCCGGTCTCGGCCTTCTTGACGTCGTAGTCGGCCGCCTGGATCAGCTTGAGCAGGATGTTCTCGACGTCCTCGCCGACGTACCCGGCCTCGGTCAGCGCGGTGGCGTCCGCGATCGCGAACGGCACGTTGAGCATCCGGGCCAGGGTCTGCGCCAGCAGCGTCTTGCCGGAGCCGGTGGGGCCCAGCAGCAGGATGTTGGACTTGGCCAGCTCGATGGCGTCCTCGCGGCCGTTGCCGCCGCTGCGGCCCGCCTCGCCGGCCTGGACGCGCTTGTAGTGGTTGTAGACCGCCACCGACAGGGCCTTCTTGGCGAGGTCCTGGCCGACCACGTACTGGTCCAGGAACTCGTAGATCTCCCGCGGCTTCGGCAGCTCCTCGAAGCGCACCTCGGAGGTCTCGGCGAGTTCCTCCTCGATGATCTCGTTGCACAGGTCGATGCACTCGTCGCAGATGTACACGCCTGGGCCGGCGATCAGCTTCTTCACCTGCTTCTGCGACTTGCCGCAGAACGAGCACTTGAGCAGGTCGCCACCGTCTCCGATGCGTGCCACGAGGTGCTTCCCCTTCGCCAGGGGCCCCGCAGAAGTTCCGGGGCCTGGTGCTGTGGACCGTCAACGCCGACGGCGATCGGTCTCGCTATCCGACGGTACTCTGCCGGGCCCCTGATTCCGTCCTCTTCGCCGGGTCTGCCCTACGCCCTGGGCGAATTGATACCGAACAGATGCCGTTGCGGAGGCCGCCGACGACCCGGAGCGGAGCGCGCACGCAGGATGCGCGCCCCGCCTCGGAGGGTGCCGGCCTCAGGAGGTCAGCGAGGTCTTGCGGGTGGAGATGATCTGGTCGACGAGGCCGTACTCCAGGGCCTCCTCGGCGGTGAGGATCTTGTCGCGCTCGATGTCCTCGCGCACCTGCTCCACCGGCTTGTTGGAGTGCTTGGAGAGCATCTGCTCCAGCTGCTCGCGCATCCGGAAGATCTCCTTGGCCTGGATCTCCAGGTCGGACACCTGGCCGCGGCCGGTCTCGGTGTACGGCTGGTGGATCAGGATGCGGGCGTTCGGCAGCGCCATCCGCTTGCCGGGGGTGCCGGCGGCGAGCAGCACGGCCGCGGCGGAGGCCGCCTGGCCCATGCAGACCGTGGTGATGTCCGGCTTCACGTACTGCATGGTGTCGTAGATGGCCGTCAGGGCCGTGAACGAGCCGCCGGGCGAGTTGATGTACATCTGGATCTCGCGGTCCGGGTCCATCGACTCCAGGCACAGCAGCTGCGCCATGATGTCGTTCGCCGAGACGTCGTCGACCTGCGAGCCGAGGAAGATGATGCGCTCCTCGAACAGCTTGGCGTACGGGTCGTACTCGCGGATGCCCTGCGTGGTGCGCTCGACGAAGCGCGGGACGATGTAGCGACCCTCGGCGCGCATGTCCTCGACGCGGGCCTGGGCGGCCGACAGGCTGGGGATGATCATGGGGGTTCTTGTCCTCCGGGGCGTTGTGGCTGTGGTCTCGTGGGCCGGGCCGAGGCTCAGGCGCCCGTGCCGCCGCCGCCGGGAACGTCCGCGGCGCTGTGCATGATCGCGTCGATCAGGCCGTACTCCAGGGCCTCCTCCGGCGCGAACCAGCGGTCGCGGTCGGAGTCCCTGGTGATCTGCTCGAAGGACTGGCCGCTGTGGAAGGCGATCAGCTCGGACATCCGCTTCTTGGTGCGCAGCAGTTGCTCGGCCTGGATGCGGATGTCGGTGGCGGAGCCGCCGAGGCCGGCGGACGGCTGGTGCATGAGGATGTTGGCGTTCGGCAGCGAGAAGCGCTTGCCCTTGGCGCCGGCGGTCAGCAGGAACTGGCCCATCGAGGCCGCCATGCCCATCGCGATGGTGACGACGTCGTTCTTGATGTACTGCATGGTGTCGTAGATCGCCATGCCCGCCGAGATCGAACCGCCCGGGGAGTTGATGTAAAGGAAGATGTCCTTTTCCGGGTCCGCGGCCAGCAGCAGCAGCTGGGCGGTGATCTTGTTGGCGATGTCGTCGTCGACCTGCTGGCCGAGGAAGATGATCCGCTCGTTGAGCAGCCGGTTGTACACCTGGTCGCCCAGGCCGCCGAGCACGTCACCAGAGGCGGCGTGCGGCGCCATCGGGCCAGGCATCTGCATCTGCGGGAACGTCACTTAGCCACCTGCTCAGTCGATTTGGACGGTCGCTCCACGGCCGTCACGATGTCGCACAGCTTCCGGGTATCACGGTGTGATTGGTGCTGTCCAAGGACCCTAACGCGCAGGCCGGGCCGCAGAATCCCTCACGCAGAACTGTTCGCTGTGAGCGCAGGGTCGGGCCCGCCCCGGGGGACGACGACGGGCCCGGACACCGTACGGCGTCCGGGCCCGTCGCAGACCTCAGGGGTTACCGGGGCACTCAGGCCTCGGTCTTCTCCTCGGCGGCGGTCTCCTCGGCGGCGGGGGCCTCGACGGTCTCGGCCGTCTCGTCCTCGTCGTCGAAGTTGACCTCGTTGCCCTCGGTGTCGACGACCTTGGCGGCCTCGACCACGGTGGCCAGCGCCTTGCCGCGGGCGACCTCGCCGACCAGCAGCGGCACCTGGCCACCCTGGACGACCTGCTGCGCGAACTGGTCCGGGGTGAGACCCGAGCCGGCGGCGCGGCGGATGAGGTGCTCGGTCAGCTCCTCCTGGTTAACACCCAGCTCTTCGTCGGCGACGATCTGGTCCAGGACGAACTGGGTCTTGATGCCCTTCTTCGCCTGCTCCTCGATCTCGGCGTCCCACTCCTCGCGGGTCTTGCCCTGGGTCTCCAGGTAGCTGTCGATGTCGAGGCCCATCGGCTGGAGCTGGTGGTGCTCCAGGTTGTGCTTGCGGGTCTCGACCTCGTCCTTGAGGAGCTTCTCCGGGAACTCGATCTCGACCAGGCCGAGCAGGGCGTCCAGCACCTTCTCCTGGGCCTGGGTGGCCTGGTCGTACTCCTTCATGCGCTCCAGGCGCTTGCGGGAGTCGTCGCGCAGGGCCTCCAGGGTGTCGAACTCGCTGGCCAGCTGGGCGAACTCGTCGTCCAGCTCGGGCAGCTCCTTCTCCTGGACGGCGGTGACGGTGACGGTGACCTCGGAGGTCTGGCCCGCCTGGGTGCCACCCTTGAGCTCGGTGGAGAAGGTGGCGGTGCCACCGGCCTCCAGGCCGGTCACGGCGTCGTCGATGCCGTCGATCAGGCGGCCCGAGCCGATCTCGTAGCTGACGCCGTTGGCGGTGCCGTCCTCCGGCACCTCGCCGTCGACCTTGGCGATCAGGTCCACGACCACGATGTCACCGGCGGCCGCGGCGCGCTCGACGTCCTTGACCGAGGAGAAGCGCTCGCGCAGCTGCTCCAGGGACTTCTCGATGTCCTCGTCGGAGACGACGATCGGGTCGACGGTCACCTCGATGGAGGCGAAGTCCGGAAGGGTGATCTCCGGACGGATGTCCACCTCGGCGGTGAACTTCAGGTCGCCGCCATCGGCGAGCTTCTCGACACCCTCGATGTTGGTGATGTCGGGCTGTCCGAGGACCTCGATCTTGCCCTCGTCGACGGCCTGCGTGTAGAAGCGCGGGAGGGCGTCGTTGACGGCCTCCTCCAGCACGGCGCCACGGCCGAAGCGCTGGTCGATGACCCGGTTCGGGATCTTGCCCTTGCGGAAGCCCGGGACCGAGACCTGCTGGTTGATCTTCTTGTACGCCGCGTCGAGGCTGGGCTTGAGCTCCTCGAAGGGCACCTCGACGGTGAGTCGAACCCGGGTCGGGTTCAGAGTCTCGACGGCGCTCTTCACGGTTAGGTCTCCTATGGGCTTGCGGTCAGGTTGCCTCCGCCGTTCCCGGCCGCCGGCCGAGGCCGTACGAATGGGTCGGGCGAGACGGGCGATGAAGGGTTGGAGCTGCATCTCCCGTGGGGGGTGGACGGTGAGAGTGACTCCTCGCCCTCGTGCGGTTGACCTGGGTTGACACCGCAGGGACTACCGCCAGCGCCCCATCCTACCGGTACCACGAAAGGCGGACGCCAGGCGCCACCGTCGGGCCCGAACAGAACAGGGCCCCGCCACGGTGGACGAGACCCTGCCGCACTGTCGGGGTGACCGGATTCGAACCGACGGCCTTCCGCTCCCAAAGCGGACGCGCTACCAAACTGCGCCACACCCCGTGGTGCCGAGAGGAAGCGTACACGTCGGGCCCTGGCGGCTCGCCGACATATTCGGGGGCGGTCCGAGGGAGCGCGCGCAGAATCCGGTGTGCACGGAAGCGACCGGACCAGGTACGCTGTCCCCCGAACTTCCGGCCGGCAACGACCGGGGGATCGCGCGGGCGTAGCTCAATGGTAGAGCCCTAGTCTTCCAAACTAGTCACGCGAGTTCGATTCTCGTCGCCCGCTCATCGGCCCGGCCCCGGTGCGTCTCCACGCACCGGGGCCGTTGGCGTTTCCGGGCGGTCCTCCCGGCCCCGCGAGGCCGGGCGGGCCGGTTCAGAGCCCGAGCCGGGCGGCCCGGGCGGCCGCCCGGTCGAGCAGCCGGTGGACGTCGGCCTCCCGGGTGGCGGGGCGGTCGTTGTACTCGTCCGGGGAGTGCGCCGGGCGGCCGGTCGCGTGCAGCACCTCCATCAGCTGGACCCGGGCGGTGCGCACGGTGGCCGGGGTGCCGTAGCCGTGCGCGAGGACGGCGACCTGGGCGCCGAGCAGGCAGACCCGGCCGCGTGCGTCCCACATCGCGCCCTGCAGCCAGCCGTGGGCGCCGATGTAGCGGGAGGCGAGCCGCAGGTGGTCGGCGGCGCTGACCGGCACCGGGCGGGCCGGGCGGCGCAGCACCCGGTCGAGCGGGGTGACCCGGGGCGCCGGGTGGCCAGCACACCACGGCCGCACGGCGGTGCCGTGGGGGCAGACGTACGGCACCGGGCGGCGCACGGGGGCGGGCAGCGAGGCGAGGTAGGCCTCGATCTCGGCGGCCAGGCCGGAGCCGTCCGGGCCCGCCAGAAGGGGCGGAAGGGGCGCCGAAGGGGCCGTCAGGAGCGACGGAGGGGGTGTCGGGGTGGTGCGGGTCATGCGGGCTCTCCAGGCGGGCGGCAGGGCCCCGGCCGGCGGCCACAGGGCGGTTCCGCTTCCCAAAGTGGTGCATTCCAGACATTTCCGCGACTGGAGAACCGGGGAGGCCGGACGGTTTCCCGCCTGGCTGCCGGGCCGATAGCCTCGGCGGCGTTCGAGCGCAGTTCGAGCGGGAGCTCACCCGCCGCGCTCCGAGGTGGAGGAGTCCCGGTGCGTCCCCAGGAGCGGCTGGCCGTCATACAGCGCTGTGTCGTCCGGGAGATGGCACGCCTCGGACAGGAGTTCAGCGCCGACGGCGAGGTGGTGCGCGGCCCGGGGACGACGGCGGTGGCGGTGCGCGAGCACCCCGGGAACGACGGCGCCGGCCACGTCGACCTCGGCTACGTGCTGCACCTGGGCCGGGCGGACGCGCCGGTGGTGTGGGACTGCGCGGCCGGCCTCGGCAAGACCGAGGAGGAGAAGCTCGCCAACGCGGTGAAGATGTGGGCGACCACCACCGCCTCGGTGCTGGTCGAGCTGACGGACGGGCGCGGAGTGCACGCCGACCACGCGGACCACGCCGAACTCCCGGGCTGGCACGCCGTCCAGGGGCCGGCGGCGGTGTTCGGCTTCGGCAACGAGCACCTGGCGGGCTGGCTCGCCGAGCACCGGGTGCTGCCGGCGCTCGCGCCCGCGCTGCGGCCGCAGCTGGCCGGGCCGGGGCCGGTCGGGGTGAAGCTCTTCCTGGGCGGGAAGGCGGGCGACGACGTCGCCGAGGTCCGGGTCGACGGCGAGGTGTCGGAGGCCGCGTCGGCGGCGCTGCGCGCGATGGACTGGCCGCGGGGCGAACGGCTGTGCTGGGCGCGGCTGTTCGTGCTGTTGACGGCCGAGCGGGCGGCGCCGGGGCAGGCCGCGGCGGCGGGTGCCGCGGCACCCGCGCCGATGCGCGCCCCCGCCCCGGCGGCGGCCCGCCCCCGGGGACTGTTCGCTCGCTGGCGGGAGGCCAGACGGGCCGGCCGGTGATCCCCTCGCGGGGGTCGCGGACGGCCCGGCCGGGTCAGCCGCCGGTGATGCCCGAGATGCTGTGGGCGAGGTTCGCCAGCAGGGAGTTGATCGAGCCCGCGACCGTGGTCTCGTGCAGCATGAAGCCGAACAGGGCGGCGATGATGCCGTGCGCGATCTTCAACTGCTTGTTGCGGATGAAGATGATGCACAGGATTGCGAACAGGACCAGCGCGGAGACGGAGAGTGCCACCCGGACTCACTTCCTCGTTTCATAGCGTGGTGCCGCCGCCCGGCGGCACCTGCGAAGCCGGACCCCGGCCTGTCCGACGGTCCCGAGGCGGAATCGCGGATCGACCGGCACACCACCGGCGAGGGAGCCCGGCGCGGTCGAACGTTGTCTGCCGTGCCGCACGTGACGCCCCCCATCCCCCGAATCCTGAACAGTCCCGCCCGGACTCAGTGTGGTCGACCGTGCCGATTGCGTAAAGGTCTGACAGTCAGCCCAACGCCGATATCCTGCGATGCGAGACGAGTTTCCGCCGACCGGGACGATAGCGGAGCCGTTCTGACGAATCGTCGCCGGGGCGGCGCTGAGCGGCCGGAAGGCGGCCGAAGGCGGGTAACGGAAGCCGCAGGTCCGGTCAGCCGACGGGGCGGCCGATTTGGCCGAAGATCGGCTGCCCGGCTTGACAGCAGGTGCCCGCGGCATGTGCCGGTCCGTCCGGTGACGGACGGCCGGGGCGAGGGGGCGTCAGTCGCGCCAGAGCAGCAGGACCGCGCGGTCGTCGTTGATGTCCCGGGCCACCGTCTCGATCAGCGCGGCCGCCGCGCCGGCCCCCGCGCCCGGACCGCTGCCGGGCACCAGCCGGTCCGCCTCCCCCATCAGCCGGTCCATCCCCTCGGAGAGGTCCCGGCCCGGCTCCTCGACCATGCCGTCGGTGCACAGCATCAGCACGTCGCCGCGGTTCAGCCGGCCGCGCACCCCGTCGAACTTCGCGCCGTCGTAGATCCCGAGCAGCGGGCCCTCGGCCTCCTTGACCTCCCAGCGCCCGGCGCCCGCCAGCCGCTGCATCCCCGGCAGGTGCCCGGCCGACAGCAGCTCGTACTCGCCGGTGTCCAGGTCCAGCACCAGGTGGACGGCGGTCGCGAAGCCCTCCTCCCAGGACTGGCGCAGCAGGTAGCCGTTGGCGGCGGGCAGGAAGTCGTGCGCGGGCAGCGAGCCCACCAGGCCGCCGAAGGCGCCGGAGAGCAGCAGCGCGCGGGAGCCGGCGTCCATGCCCTTGCCGGAGACGTCCGCGAGGACCACCTCCAGCAGCCGCTGGCCCGGGCCGGTGCGGGCGGCGACCACGAAGTCCCCGGAGAAGGACTGCCCGCCGGCCGGGCGCAGCGCCATGTCGGCGTGCCAGCCGTCCGGGAGCTCCGGCACCCGGCTCTGCACCCGCAGCCGCTCGCGCAGGTCGAACAGCATGGTCGAGCCGCCCCACCAGGGCACGCCGACCCGGGCCCGGAACTGGGCCAGCAGCAGGCCGCCCACCCCGGCGGCGCCGACCACCAGGGCCGCGCCCGGGGTGACGCCGTAGACGTAGGCCTCGGGGTTCTCGCTGGCCACCCGCTGGCCGGTGTGGATCACCGACTCGGCGGACAGGCCGAGCGCCGCCAGCGCGTACAGCACCACCAGGCTGCCGGGGCGCAGCAGCAGCGCGCCGGCCAGGATCGGCAGGACCAGCGCGGTGGGCGGGGCCCAGGCGGGGATCCAGATGTTGAGCAGGATCAGCAGCGGGACGAGCAGGGCGAGGGCGCAGAGCACCGGCCAGTCGGCGGCGCCGCCGCGGAAGTAGTCGACACCGGCCGTGCGCAGCCTTCGGCGGACCCGGCGGAGCCTCCTGCGCAACCGGGCCGTCACGGGTCCGGACGCCGTGGCGGCGCCGGGCCTCGTCGCAGTCGTCTGGGGCGGTGCGCCCGGCGGTCTGCCAGCCATGGGGCCCGACCTTATCCACGGGCACCGCCCGGCGTCGACGGGCCGGACACGAGCGGGTGCGCCGTGGCGCGGGCCCGTCAGTCGGTTTCGGCCGATTGCCGCGACGGCGGGCGCGGCGTCAGGAGGCGTGCGCCGGTTGGGCGTACGAACCACGCGGGCGGCGCACGCGCCCCGCGCGCACCGGCGTCGGCGCGCCCGGCCCTGTGGCCGATGACACAGCCGTACGGGCCCGGGAACGGCGGCGGGGGGGGGCGGGGGGGGGGGGGGCCGGCCGGCGGGGGGGGGGGCGGGGGGGGGTGAAACCCGGGGGTGTGGGGGGCGGA